>NZ_JBGCCT010000028.1 GCF_041260665.1 Catenulispora sp. GP43
CCTGCTTATCCTATGTTTCTTCTGTGGGGCGGGGGGGGCGCCGCCCCGGCCCCCGCCCCCCCCGACTCGCTTTTCCGCCGCTGTGCGGACGCCCCCTCCGCGCCCGCCGCCCGGCGAAGCCGTCGACCGCCGCTCACTCCTGGGCGATCGCCGCCAGCAGGTCCAACCGGGCCGCGCGACGGGCCGGCCGGGCCGCGGCGATGACTCCGGCGACCGCACCGGCCGCCAGGATCAGCGCCAGCGTCGCCGGCGAGGCCGCGAAGCCGATCGCCGTCGAGCTGCCGGCGGCGCGGACCAGGGACCAGGCCAGGAAGGTGCCCAGGCCCACACCGCCGAGCGTCCCGAACAGCGCCACCAGCAGCGACTCCCAGCGGACCAGGGCTCGGGTCTGCCGCCGCGTCAGGCCGACCGCGCGCAGCAGACCGAGCTCGCGGGTGCGCTCGTGGACCGACAGCGCCAGCGTGTTCGCGATCCCCGCCAGCGCGATCACGATCGCCAGCACCAGCAGCACGTACGAGATGGTGAGGACCACGTCCACCCCGGACGCCTGCGCGTCCGCGTACTGCTGCCGGTCCTGCACGTCCGGGCTGCCGTAAGGCGCCACGGCGGCCGTGATCGCCGGGCGCGCCGCCGCGACCGGCGTCCCCGGCGCCAGCTTCACGATCACCGAAGTGTCGGTGACCTGGTTCGCGTGCGCGGACCAGGCCGCGGCGTCGATCAGGTAGGCGTCGAGGGAGCCGCGCGGTCCGTAGACGAAGCCGACCGGGAACGTGCCGGCGGTACCGTCCGGGAACACGACCGTCACGGAACTGCCCAGCGGATGCTTCTTCGCCTCCGAGGCCGAGACCCCGATCCCGCGGCCCCCGGCCAACGCCGCCGCCGAACCGCCCCGGACGTCCAGCGCCACCGCCTGGTTCAGCTTGCCCGTGTCGGCGAACGAGACGTCCGTCGCGGCGCCGCCGATCGAAGCCGTGCCCTGCCCGATGCCCACGGCGGCTGCGACCCCCGGGACCTTCCGCAGATCGGAGGCCAGCTGCGGGCTCAGTCCGCCGCCGCCGAAGGACGGCGAGGAGACGGCGAGGTCTCCGACGAACGACCTGTCCACGTCAGACTTCAGCGACGTCTTCACCGACGTGGCGAACACCGTCAGCAGCGTCACCACCGCGACGCCCACCATCAGCGCCGTCGCGGTCGCGGACGTCCGTCGCGGATCCCGGGCGGCGTTGCGGCGCGCCAGGACGCCGGTCGTCCCGGCGACCCGTCCGCCGCCGGTGACCAGGGGACCGAGCACCCGGACCGCCGCGCGCGCCGCGACCGGACCGAGCATCACCACGCCGACGGTCGTGGCCGCGGCCCCGGCTCCGACCACCGCGAGCGATCCGCCCGCGACGGCCAGCCCGATCCCGCCGGCCACCAGCACCGCGCCGATCGGCGTCCGGACGCGCCCGAACCCGGACTGCGTCTCCCCCACCGACGCCTCCCGCAGCGCCGCGAGCGGAGCGACGCGCGAGGCACGGACCGCCGGGGAGAGCGCGGCCAGGGCCGTCACGCCGACACCGACCAGCAGCGCCAGGGCGATCGTCGGCCCCGTCACCGCCAATCCCCCGGCGGGCAAAGCGAATCCGGCCGCGTCGAACAGCGCCTTCAGCGCTTGCGCGATGCCCAGTCCCCCGACGACACCGGCCGCCGATGCCGCGAGTCCGAGCGCCGCCGCCTCACCCAGCGACGAGCGCAGGACCTGGCCACGCGAGGCCCCGAGGGCGCGCAGCAAGGCGTTCTCCCGCGTCCGCTGCGCGATGAGGATCGTGTAGGTGTTGTGGATCGAGAACGACGCCACCAGCAACGCCACGGCGGCGAAGACCAGCAGGAAGCCCTTGAAGAAGGTGAGGAAGGCCGTCCCGATCGCGTCGGTGTTCGCCTTCGTATACGCCGCGCCGCTCATCGCCGTGACGCCCGGCGGAAGCACCTTCGACACCGCCGCCACGACAGAGTCCTGCGACACTCCCGGCTTGCCGGCGATCAGGATCTGCGATGCCTGGCCGGGGCGCGCGATGTACTTCTCCGCGACCGTCTGCGTGAACCCGGCGTAGGTCACCTGCCCGATCCCGCCCTGCGTTCCGAACCCGGCGATCCCGACGATCGTGACCCGCACCGGCAGCGGCGTCTGCACGGTCGTGGTGTCCCCGATCCTCAGGTGCCCGGAATCCGCCGCGCCTTTGTTGATGACCGCTTCCACCGGCTGCCCGGTCGGCACGTCGCGCGGCGCGCGCCCGGTCACCAGGTGATACGAGTTCAGCGCGGTGGACGGGATCCAGTTGCCGGCGGTGCGCGGCGGGCCGTTCCCGCCGACCGCCTTGCCGTCGGCGCCCAGCAGCTGGCCGTAGCCCAGGATGTCGGGCTGCGCGTCGGCGACGCCGGGGACCGTGCGCAGCGAATCAGCGAGCTGCGCCGGGACCGGGGCCCGCAGTCCGCCGAAACCGGAACCATGCTGGGAGATCAGCGTGTCCGAATGGACCACCGCGGCCATGCCGGTGTCGGCGGTCGCGAAGAGGTTGGCGAAGTTGCGGGACAGCGTCGCGTTCAGGGTCAGGGTGCCGGCCAGGAAGGCGACGCCGAGGAACACCGCGAGGAAGGTGCCGATCAGCCGGCGGCGGCGGGCGGTGAGGTTGCGCAGGGCGATGGTGAGCATGGCTGTCAGCCTCCTTATTCGCCCGACGTGCCGGACTCGCCGGACCCGTGGGATTCACCGGATTCACCGAACTCACCGAAGCGCTGCATGCGGGCCAGGACGGCGTCGCGCGTGGGCAGCTCCAGGCGGTCCACGAGGCGGCCGTCGCCCAGGAACAGGACCTCGTCGGCGTAGGCCGCGGCCGAGGGGTCGTGGGTGACCATCACCAGGGTCTGGCCGAGGTCGGTGACCATGGTCCGCAGCAGGCCCAGGACCTCCGCCGCGGACCGGGAATCGAGGTTGCCGGTGGGCTCGTCGGCGAACACCACCTCCGGGCGCGAGGCCAGGGCGCGTGCGACCGCGACGCGCTGCTGCTGGCCGCCGGAGAGCTCGGCGGGGCGGTGCTTCAGGCGGTCGGCGAGGCCGACGGTGCGCACGACGGTGTCCAGCCAGTCCCGGTCCGGAGCGCGGCCGGCGAGGTCCAGCGGGAGCGTGATGTTCTCCGCCGCCGAGAGGGTCGGGAGCAGGTTGAAGGACTGGAAGACGAAGCCGAGCTTCTCCCGGCGCAGGAGCGTCAGCTGCTTGTCGGAGGCGGAGCCGAGTTCGACGTCGCCGATGTACACCTGGCCCGAGGTCAGCCGGTCCAGGCCGGCCAGGCAGTGCATGAGCGTCGACTTGCCCGATCCGGAGGGGCCCATGACCGCGGTGAAGCGGCCGGCGGGCAGCGCGACCGTGACGCCGTCGAGGGCGCGGACGGCCGCGTCGCCGCCGCCGTACTGCTTGACCGCGGCCACCGCGCGGGCGGCGGGCGCCGTGAGGGTGCTGGAGGTGATGCCGGTCGTGGTGGTCATACCTTCGATTCCACCTTCGGGGCGCCTGCGGTGTAGTCGTACGACGGGAGTCACCCGGGCTACTTCGCGGGGAGACAACGAAACGGCGTGACCGCCGGGGCCTGGGCCCGACGGTCACGCCGTTCTGCGCGCCGGCACTAGTCCCTGTCGAACTGGAGCAGGACCGTCACCGCGACCGACACGGCGACCAGGAGTTCCAGCCCGGCGGTGAAGGCGTGGGCGTAGGCGGCGGGGGTGGTCGAGGAACCGAGGGCGGAGTAGAAGACGATCCCGATCACCGCGACCCCGACGGCCCCGCCGACCTGCATCACCGTCGACACCACGCCCGAGGCGGCACCGGTGTGGTGCGGCGCCACCCGGCCCATCGCCCCGGCGGCCAGCGGGCCGATCGCCAGGCCCATGCCCGCGCCGTCGCCGACCAGTGCCGGGACCATCCACAGCAGCGAGCCGTGGGTACCGGTCAGGTGGATGGTGACGATCAGGTCGACCAGGCTCAGGGCCATCAGCAGCGTCCCGACGGCGGCGGTCTGCCGGCCCAGCCGCTCGGTGACCTTCTGCGCGACCATCGAGGTGAGCAGGTACCCGACCCCGATCGGGGTGAAGATCAGGCCGGCGTGCAGGGCGTCCAGACCCCGGCCGAGCTGCACGTAGAGGGCGAAGACCAGGAAGAACGAGCCCTGGCCCATCCAGAACACGATCTGCGCGACGATGCCGCGGGCGAAGCCCTTGGTCCGGAACAGCGCCGGGTCGATCAGCGGCGACTTCTCAGCGGCGGCGAGCCGGCCCTGGTACCACCCGAAGACCCCGAACAGGACGAGCGCGGCGCCGAAGCTCAGCCAGGTCCACAGCGGCCAGCCCTGGCTCTGCCCCTGGATCAGCGGCAGCACGGTGGCCACCAGCGCGGCGCTGACCAGCGCGACCCCGGGCACGTCCAGCCGCGTCCGACCCTCGGCCCGCGACTCCGGCACCACCCGCGGCACCAGCGTCAGCGCCACCGCACCGACCGGCACGTTGATCAGGAAGCAGCTACGCCATCCCAGCCCGGAGAAGTTCATGTCGATCAGCAACCCGCCGATCAACTGCCCGAACACCGCGGCCAGCCCCATCGCCAGGGCGTAGGCGGTGAAGGCACGGACCCGCTTGGCCCCCTCGAAAGCGGTCCCGATGATGGCCAGCGTCTGCGGACTCAACAACGCGGCGCCGATCCCCTGCACCACCCGCGAAGCGATGAGCACGTTCGCAGTAGGCGCCATCCCGCACGCGGCCGACGCGGCGGTGAACAACGCCATGCCCAGCGCGTACATCCGCCGCCGCCCGAACATGTCCCCCAGCCGCCCGGCGGTGATGACCCCGGCGGCCACGGTGAGGCCGTACCCCGCGACGATCCACTGGATCGCGGCCGGCGAGGCGTGCAGATCGCGCTGCGTGGCCGGAATCGCGACGTTGACGATGAAGATGTCGAGGGTGGTCATGAAGACCCCCGCGAGCAGGACCAGGAGGGTCAGGTTCTGGGCCCGGGCGCTGTCGCGCCGGGTGCGCTCCGCCGGCGCCTCGTGCGCCGCGCTGGCCGGTGTCGCCGGCCGGATCTGTGTAGCGGTCATGGGGACAACGATCGGTGCGTGGGGGTCATGGTGACGATTACCTGGTAGGTAAGGCGGTGGTTGAGCTGGGGGTTCGGCGCGGATCACGCGGGGCGAGGTTTCGCTGACGTGGCCGTGGTGGCGGCGGGATCCCGACGACGAGATCCCTGGCCTCTCGCTCTGCTCAGCCGCGACGGCGAGCCGGAGCCGGATCCAGATGCCGCCGCGCAATCCAGATGCCGCCGCGCAGCCGCCGGCGCGATCATTACCTGCCGGGTAATCGCGAGGTCATGGCCCCGGGCCGCATCGTTGAGGGCACAGGCCGCCGGGCAAGCCGGAGGCCGCAACGGAAGGCTCAGCCATGACTGACATCAAGAACCTCGTCAACGGCTACATCGCCGCCTGGAACGCGACCGACGCCGAGGCCCGCGCCAAGAAGGTCGCCGAGGTCTTCGTCGAGGAGATCGAGTACACCGACCCGCTGGCCTCGGTGCACGGCCACGACGAGCTCAGCGCCCTGATCGGCGGCGCGCAGGCGCAGTTCGCCGGGCTGGCCTTCCGGCTCGCCGGGGAGCCGGACGCGCACCACGACGTGGTCCGCTTCACCTGGGAGCTGGCGGCGGGCGACGACGAGGCGCTGGTGGTCGGCTTCGACGTGGCGCTCATCGCCCCCGACGGGCGGATCGGGGCGGTCGCCGGGTTCCTGGACAAGGTGCCCGCGATGTGAACGGTGGCAGACGCGCCCGACACGGAAGCACGCCGGAGGGCGGCGGTCAGGAGCTTCGGCTCCGGCCGCCGCCCTCGGCGCGTGGGTGCACTGGGGGCGCGCAGGGGGCGCGAACAGCGGCTATACCTCAAAATCTCTTGAGCGGCCGCCCTTTGCCTTCCCGTATCAGCGCTTTGAGCCAAGCTCTCAGCGCTTTGAGCCCGGTGCCACCGCGGGATTCTGGTTGCCGGTCGGCGTGGGCGTCGTCGGGGCCGGGTTGTTCGGCGGGTTCTGCGACGTGCCGGCCGGGTTCTGGTCCGGGTTCTGGCTCGCCGTGCGCTTCGCCTGCGGCGTCGCGGCGTCCACGGCGGCGCCGACGACCAGCGGCTGCGGGCGGGTGGCGCCGAGGTAGTCGGCGGCGCCGATCGGGTCGAAGCGGATCACCGCGCCGGTGTGCGGGGCGTCGATCATCACGCCGCCGCCGACGTAGATGCCGACGTGGTGGATGCTGCCGGGGTTGGACAGGTCGGTGGCGTAGAAGACCAGGTCGCCGGGCTGGAGCTGGTCGACGGGGACGTGCGGGCCGGTGTACCACTGCTCGGAGGCGGTGCGGGGCATGGTGATGCCGACCGAGGTGTAGGCGGCCTGGACCAGGCCGGAGCAGTCGAAGCGGCCGTCGGTGCCGTCGCCGCCCCACTCGTAGGGGGTGCCGAGGCGGTTGTAGGCGTAGGCGATCGCGCGCACGGCCATGTCGGACGGCGCCAGCGTCGGGTCGGGGGCGCGGAAGGCCTGCTCCAGCGCCTCGATGTTCTTCACGTAGTTCTGGGTCTCCGCGTACGGCGGGATGCCCTGGTACTGCTCGACCGCGCCGGGCCCGGCGTTGTAGCCGGCCAGCATGTTCGCCACGGCGTCACCGCCTATCCCGGAGACCTGGCGGGCGATGGCACAGTCGTAGCGCGCGGCGGCCGGGATCGCGTCGGCCGGATTGCGCGGATCCTGTTTGCCGTCCCCGTCTTGCGGTGAAGACCAGTTGGGCCAGGTTCCGGGCATGAACTGGGCGATCCCGACGGCGCCGGCCGGGGAGACGATGGTCGGGTCGAAGCCCGACTCCTGATACAGCTGGGCGGCCAGCAGCGAGGGGGTCAGCGTCGGGCACATGTGGCCGACCTGGTCCATGATCGCGGCGTCGGCGGCCGGGACGGTGCCCTCGGCGATCCGGCCGACGGTACCCAGGCTGGAACTGCCGGAGGCCACGCTCATGGTCCCGACGACGATCGCGCCTACCAGAAGGAAGGGGGTGGCCACCAGCGACGCGCCGACGACGATCGATGTCTTCATCAGAACCCTTCCTCCCTTCAGTTGATCATCGGATCACCCGATAACCAAGGTGTGCCGCAGACTGATAGAGGAAAACGACACCATAGACAAGGTATCTGCCGTCCGCATCATCCTCGTAGACTGAGTTCCCTACGCTACCGGCAGCGACACCACCACATCGTGAGTACGACGAACACCACCGTTATAAACACAGGACTGGAGGCAGGCGGTCATCGTGTCTGCACTGCAAATTCTGCATGGCGCGGCGCACACCGTGGCCACGTTCCTCACCGACCCGACGCCGGCGCCCCCGTCCGCCGGCAACGACATCAACACGATCATCGGCGGGATCGCCCCGAACTGGGGCCCCTTCGGCAAGGTGGGCAACGAGGCCCGGGTGATGATCGAGGTCATCATGGCCACCGCGATCATCATCTGCCTGGGCATCGCGGTCTGGGGCGCGGCCAAGCAGCGCATCGGCGCCACGGCGCTGCGCGACACCTTCTCCGCCGAGCAGGGCAAGGGCCTGATCGTGGCCGGCCTGACCGGTGTGTTCATCATCGGATCCCTCGGCACCCTGTTCACCATCGTCTACGGCATGGCGATCTGACCGGCGGCCGCGGCCGACCGGAAGAGGTGCCGCCTCGCGCCGCCCGGCAAACCCGCACGAAGCCATCCGGGTATTTGTTAGGAACTGGTGGCCCGACACGACGACGATGTAACACGACCGGGGCGTCCGGGGTGGGGAGACTTGAACATGGTTATCGACGGCGGTAGCGGCGGTCCGGGCCGCACGGGCGACGGCGGCCCGCGCCGCGGCCGGCCCGGACGCGCACCGCGCATCGAGCAGCCGCAGACCGTCATCCGCCTCCCCAAGGACCCCTACGACGGCGAGTTCAAGGCCCCCCGCGCCCGCCGCGGCCGCGGCGTCCTGGCGCTGGCCGCGGTCGTCGTGGTGGTCGCGGCGGTGATCGCGATCAACAGCAGCAAGCACAACAGCGGCGCCGCGAGCCAGGGCGCCAGCACCGGCGTCGGCGGCGGGGTGCCGCCGGCGACGGCCACGGTGGGGCAGAGCGCCCCGGCGGGGGCGGCTTCGAGTCCTGCTTTTCCGGCGCAGTCCGGGGCGAACGGCGTGCTGACCGGGTATCAAGACACGCAGAGTGGGGCGGAGTCAGCGGCGACCAATTACGTGGCCGCCTACGTGTCCGAACCGATGGTCCACACCGACCAGCGGCACTCCATGATCCAGACCATCGCGGACCCCGCGATAGTGGCGCACCTCCAAAGCGAACTCGATACTGCTTTCGGTGCCGCCGCACGCGGGTATGGCCTAGATGCAAACGGGAATCCCCCTGCGGGCCAGACGCTTGTGTACCGCGGTGTACCGGCGGGAGTTCGAGTGGATTCGTACACGAACACCAAGGCCGTGGTCGACGTCTGGACCTGCACCATCGACGGTATCGCCGGCACCGGCTCGACCTTCCCGGTGAGCGCCACGTGGTCCACGCTCACGATCACCTTGACCTGGGTCAACAACGACTGGCGCTGGAACGACTTCAGACAGGCCGACGGACCGACACCTGTCGGGGGCACGCAGCAAGCCTCCACACCCGAAGATCTGCAGAAGGCTGCCCAGCAGTTCGCGAGGCTCCGCTATGCGCCTTGACATCGCACCGCTGCCGGCGGCGCCGTCAGACCCCTGCGCGCTTCTCTTCGGCGCGGTCAAAAAGGCCTGCGAGAACACCCAGCAGATGGTCAACGGCACCCCCACCGCCCCCGGCACCACCGGAGGCGGGGGCAACACCACCGCCGACTCCCTCACCGACCCCCTCGGCTCCATCGCAAAAGGCTGCGCCGAAGCCGCCCAGTGGGTCATCAACAACCTCTCGGACGCGATCTCCAAGACCGCGACCGTCAACTTCACCAACATGGGCTTCCTGAAGCAGTACGCGATCGTCTTCGCCGCCTCGGCGATCCTGACCGTCCTGCTCTGGCTGCTCTCCGTCATCAAGCGCGCGGTGCGGGGCGACTCCATCGTCACCGCCATAGGCGAGGCCACCGGGTTCCTGTGGATGGCGGTGCTGGCTTCCGCCTTCACGCCGGTGATCCTCGCCGGGATGGTCAAGATCACCGATAGTGTCTCCGATGCCATCGGCAATGGTTCCACCGCTGATCGGAACGGGTTCCTCGCGGGCTTCTCCAAGGCCCTGGATCCGAATTCCGGGCTGGGCGGGGGGCCGATCATGCTGATCTTCGTCTCCGTGCTGTCGATGATCGCCGCCGCCCTGCTGTGGCTGGAGCTCATCATTCGGGCCGCCATGCTCTACGTCGGCGCGGCGCTGGCCACGGCGGTGTACGCCGGCTTCGTCGACAAATCTATGTGGGGACACATTCGGCGGTGGGTGGGGCTGATGATCTCCATCGACCTCATCAAACCCATCATCGTCATCGTCCTTTCGTTGGCGACCGCTGTGTCGTCGGGGCCTCAGGACTCGTTCAGCGCCGTGCTCTCGGGGCTGGCCATCATGATCCTGTCGATCTTCGCCTCCGGGCTGGTCTACCGGTTCGTGCCGGCGTTCGGTGACGAGATGCTGACGCTGCAGAAGGAGCGGGCGGCCAAGATCGGGAAGGCCGCGATCACCAGTGCCGCCTTCACGTCGCCGGCCGGGACCATGCGCAACGGTATGGCCACGCACGCCAACCGGATCAGCGGTGCCTTCGCCGGTGGCGGGGGCGGCGGCAACATGGGCGGGGCCATCGCCGGGATGTCGGTGGGGGCGCTGGCCGGCGGGGCCGGGGCCGCGGCCGGGATCGCGGCGCACACCGGCCGGGCGCTGACCGTGCGGCCGGGGGCCGACGGCGGCCAGGGCGGCGGTGCCGGGGGTGCCGGGGGCGGTGGCGGCAACGCCGGCGGCAGCGGCGGCTCGGCCACCTCCGCCTCCCGGCTGCAGGCCACCCCGGCTCCCGTCATCCCCAAGACCCCGCCGCCTCCGCGCGGCGGTTCGTGACCAGGCCCGCGATCGGACCGGCGAGGGAGGCCAGGACGAGATGAGGCACACCGCCAGCGCACGCGTCAGCGGGTTCGCGTCCTGCGATCCCGCTGCCGGCCTTTCCCGGGTAGCGTCGAGAGCAGAACCCGGCCGCGCACCACGATCACCCGCTCCCCCGCTGGAAGGCACCGCCGTGAGCACCACGCCAAGCAGTGACGTCCGCCCCGAGGGGGCCCGGTTATGAGCACCACCCAGCAGGAGCCACCGCAGTACCGACGCGCCTATCTGCTCGGCAAGGCCAAGCCGAGCGCGCTGATCGGGCGCAACCGGGAGACCGGTGAGATCGGCGTCATCGTGATCTGCTGCGCCGTCTCGCTGCTGTCCGGGTTCTTCGTGCCCACCACGTTCCTGAAGGTGCTGGGGATCCTCGCCGGTCCCGCGCTGGCGCTGATCGTCGTGTTCATGCCCTACAACGGCCGGACCATCTACAAGTGGTTCGAGATCAACCGCTCCTACAAGCGGCTGCTGCGCTCGCCGCAGGCCGCCTGGCGGTCGCGCGCCATGGAGGCCGGGACGCGGATGGACGGCGCCGAGGTGGAGATCGGGCCGCCGCCCGGGGTCGGACGCCTGCGGTGGCTGCGCGCGCAGTTCGGCCCGGACGAGATCGCCGTCCTGATGCACCTCGACCGCCGGACCGTCACCGCGACGCTGGAGATCGAGGGCCCCGGCGTCGGCTCGCGGGACTCCGAGGACCAGGAGGCGCTGGTCGACCGGTTCGGCACGCTGCTGCGGCACGTGGCCAACGGCGACGGCTTCGTCACCCGGCTGCAGATGCTCGCCCGCACCCTGCCGGCCGATCCCGACGCGCACGCCAAGGACGTGGCCAGAAGGGGCGACGAGAACTCCCCGCGCTGGCTCCAGGAGTCCTACGAGCACCTGCTGTCCATGGTCTCGACCTCCTCCGAGCAGCACCGGGCCTATCTGGTCGCCTGCATGCCCTACACCAAGGACCTGGCCTCGGAGGCCTACGTCATCGGCCGCGGCGCCGTGGACGTGGGCCTGGGCATCATCATGGCCCGCGAGCTCGCCGACATCTGCGCCCGGCTGGCCGACGCCGACATCAAGGTGCGCCAGCCGCTGGGCCCGGTCGCGCTGTCCTCGCTGATCCACTCCATGTACGACCCCGACCACCCGATCGACCACCTGCACGCGATGTCGCGGCGCAACGCCTGGCCGGCCGAGCTGGACGCCACCCACCCGCAGTTCCTGCGCGCCAAGACCCGCGAGTCGGCCACCGCCGAGCCGTGGTGCCACGCCACCGCCTGGATCAAGGAGTGGCCGCTGACCCCGGTCGGCGTGAACTTCCTGGCCCCGCTGCTGGTGCACACCCCGGACGTGATCCGCACGGTCGCGGTGACGATGGACCTGGAGCCCACCGACGTGGCCATCGAGCGGATGCTCACCGAGAAGATCAACACCGACGCCGAGGCCGCCCGCCAGGCCAAGCTCGGCCGGGTCGACGACCCCCGCGAGCGGGCCCACGCCGGCCGGGTGGACCAGCGCGGCGAGGACCTGGCCTCCGGCGCCGCCGGGGTGAACCTGGTCGGCTACATCACGGTCTCCGCGCGCGGCCCGGAGCAGCTGAACCGGGACAAGCGCACGATCCGGGCCTCGGCCGGCAAGTCGTTCCTCAAGCTGGAGTGGTGCGACCGCGAGCACCACAGGGCGTTCACGAACTCCCTGCCGTTCGCGACCGGGCTGCGGAAGTAAGGAGGCTGACACATCATGGCCGGACGCTCCGTCACGGACTCCCTGATCGAGGGCTTCGCCTCGATGATCTTCGGCAAGGTCGAGACCACCCGACCGCCGGTGCGCACCTCCTCCTCGCAGGCGCAGGCGGTGTACCTGCCGACCGCGGCGCCGGGCCTGGGCGACAGCGGCGTCATCATCGGCCGCGAGGTGTACTCCGGCAAGGGCTACGTCTACGACCCCTTCCAGCTCTACGGCCAGCAGCTGCCGGCCCCGCACTGGCTGGTGCTCGGCGAGTCCGGCAACGGCAAGTCGGCGCTGGAGAAGACCTACGTGCTGCGCCAGCTGCGCTTCAAGGACCGCCAGGTGGTGGTCCTGGACGCGCAGGGCGAGGACGGCGTCGGCGAGTGGCACCTGATCGCCGAGTCCCTCGGCGTCACCCCGGTCCGCCTGGACCCGCACGGCGTGCGCGGCGACAGCATCCGGCTGAACCCGCTCGACCCGGCGATCGCCACCACCGGCCAGCTCGCCCTGCTGCGGACCATAGTCGAGGTGGCCCAGGGCCGGCCGCTCGACGAGCGCGCCGGCTACGCACTGAAGGCCGCGCACCTGCGGGTGGGCGAGGCGGCGCTGAAGTACGGCCGCCAGCCGATCCTGTCGGACGTGGTCGAGGCCCTGCGGACCCCGCTGACCAGCGCGGCCGAGGACATGAACGTGACCATAGAGGACGTGCAGGCCTGGGGCCTGGACGTGGCGCTGGTCCTGGACCGGCTGGTGGACGGCGACCTGGCCGGCATGTTCGACGGGCCCACCACCTCCGGCATCGACCTGGACTCGCCGCTGATCGTCTTCGACCTGTCGGCCATCGACCGCAACTCGATCGGCATGCCGATCCTGATGGCCATCGTCGGCGTCTGGCTGGAGCACACCTGGCTGCGCCCGGACCGGGTCAAGCGCATCCTGCTGGTCGAAGAGGCCTGGCACATCATCAACTCGCCCTTCGTGGCGCAGCTGTTCCAGCGGCTGCTGAAGTTCGGCCGCCGCCTGGGGCTGTCCTTCGTCGCGGTGGTCCACCACCTGTCCGACGTGGTGGACGGCGCCGCCGCCAAGGAGGCGGCGGCGATCCTGAAGATGGCCTCGACCCGCACGGTGTACATGCAGAAGGCCGACGAGGCGAGAACCACGGGCAAGGTCCTGGGCCTGCCGCGCTGGGCCGTGGAGATCATCCCCTCGCTGACCCCGGGCATCGCGGTGTGGGACGTCAACGGCGACGTGCAGGTGGTCAAGCACATCATCACCGAGCACGAGCGCCCGCTGGTCTTCACCGACCGCGCCATGACCGAGAGCTCCGCCGACGCCGCCCTCATCGCCAGCGCCGCAGCGGCCGCCCTGACGGCCGGGACGCCCGAGGAGACGGCGGCACTGGAAGCGGCCGAGGCGGACCGCCTGGCGGCCCTTCCAGCGCCCGCGACACCGGTGCGCGCCATCGCGGCGGGGAACCAGCAGCCCATGGACCGCCAGCGGCGGTGGGCGGTGGAGCCGATCGAGGCGGACGGCGACGACGAGCTGACGGCGATCGCCGGGACGCTGTTCGGGAAGAAGGCGGAGCTGCCGTACCAGGCGGAGACGCCCGAGGTCTGGGATCGCTGACCGGTGATCGCGCTGCTGTCCGCACCGAGCAATCTCGGCCTGCGCCCTCCCGAGCCGACCAGCGTCCCGGGCACCGCCAAAGCCCCCGAGGCCTTGCGCGAGGCGGGCTTGTTCGCCCGCTTCGCCGAGGCGGGCGCCCTCGACGCCGGCGTGGTGCTGGCCGGCCGCTACGTGGACGACGCGACGCCGGGACGGCTGCGCAATCAGGACGCGATCGTCGAGCACGCACGGCGGCTGGCCCGGCGCATCGCCGAGATCCGGTCCGAGGGCGGCTTCCCTGTGGTGATCGGCGGGGATTGCAGCCTGGTGGTCGGGGTCGGGCTCGCGCTGCGCCCTGCCGGCCGGTTCGGTCTCGTGCACCTCGACGGCCACACCGACTTCCGGAATCCCGGCAACTCCGAGTCCTGCGCGGCGCTGGCGGGCGAGGATCTGGCCGCGGCCGTCGGGCGCCACTGGCCGGCGATCGCGGACATCGAAGGGCTCGGACCGTACTTCGACCCGGCGGACACGGTGCACGCCGGGTGCCGTGACGACGACGCCGAACTGGACGAGGTCCGCGACGCCATCGGCCTGACGATCCGCGCCTCCGAGATCATCGCCGACGGCGCCGCGGCCACCGCCGGCCGGATCCGCGACCGCGTCGACCGGCCGGGGATCGACGGCTACTGGCTGCACCTGGACGTGGACATCCTCGACGCGACCGTGATGCCTGCGGTGGACAGCCCCGACACCGGCGGCCTGCACGCCGGCCAGCTGACCGGGCTGCTGGCCGCTCTCGCACCGCGCGCGATCGGCGCGCACGTCACGGTCTACGACCCCGATCTCGACCCGGACGGCCGCTACGCGCGGCTGCTGGTGGATGTTCTGACCGAGGGTCTCGGACGCCTGGGGACCGAACTGTCCGGACAATCAGGAGTCTGATCCGAGCGCCTTCTCGATGTCCGCGATCTCGGCCTCGATGTAGACGCTGTCGGACAGCACCTGGAAGCCGAGAGCACGGTTGATCGAGGCCATGTGGTCGAGGTCGGCGGTCTGGGTCATCACCTGTCGGGCAGCCGGGTGCTGCTCGACCAGCGCCCGGAGTTGCTCAGCCTTCATAGCCAGCCCCAGTCCCTGTCCCCGGTGCTCACGCCGCACCGCGGTGTAGCCCTGCTGCACGACCATGGGCCGGGCGGCGGCGATGGTGACGTCCGTGACGCCGGCGACCTCGCCGGTCGCCTCGTGGATCGCCACCACCGAGCGGAACTCACGGTTTATTGCCGCGTTCCGGGCCTCCTCCTCCCGGACCCGCGCGGGCGTCCATCGGGGCTCGTCCCAGCTCATGTCGCCCGACACCGAGTCGTCGATCGCCTGCCGCGCCACCGCGTAGGACGCGACCAGATCCTCCGGGGCGGCGCCGGTCCACGACTGGAGGCGGTAGCCGTCGGGGGCGGGACGGTCCCACAACGTTTGGTCCGTCTCGGCGAGCATCAGGTACTGCTGGACATAGCGCAGGGTCGGCACGAGTCCCACCGTCGCGCCCCAGGCCTCGCCCGAGCCTTGGAAGTCGGCGGACCCGATCACATGGGTCCGGCCTTCGGCGCGTGCCGCCGGAATCAGAATGCGGAGAAGGTCGGTCGCTATACCCCGGCGGCGCAGGTCGGGCCGGACCCGGATCTCGATGAGCGCGGTCCCTCGGTTCTCCGGCGACGGCAGGAACAACCAGCCGACAGCCGTGCGCGCCCCGTCGTCGGAGTCATGGCCGATCCAGAGGTGCGACTCGTACCTGCCGGTGCTGCCTCCGCGCATGAGGTATGCCATCTCGGGCCCCGACCGCAGCGGCCACCCCGGCCGATCCGCCGTGTCGAGGACCGCCAGGAAGGCCGCGAGCTCATCGAACTCTGATTCAGAAGCCTGATACTGATCGAATCGCCTGAACTCCATCCACCCCTTATAGCGTGAAGTCCAGTAATCGCGCCGCCTCGTTTTCGCTCTGGCAGGGCCACACGTCCCCGCAGGTGCAGAACGCAGGCCCCGGTTCCCCGTCCAGGCCCCGCACCTCCACCTTCTGATGCACCGCGAACAGCACCCCCACCCAGTTGCGGTAATCGGGGGCGACGTGATCGTCAAGACTTGCGACACTCATGTATGTCCTCCAGTCTCCGCGCTGTCCGGCGACACCGTCTTTCCAGACACGGTGTCCAACGATGCCGCCCGGCGCGGGTGACGGGTGAATTCTGTGATGGGAGTTGCTGCATGAAGTACCGCGTCCTCGGAAGTGACGGCCCGCGGGTCTCCGCGCTCGGACTCGGGTGCATGGGTATGTCGGACTTCTACAGCGTCACCTCCGAGTCCGAAGCCGAGTCGATCTCGGTGCTGCACCGGGCGATCGACGATCTCGGGGTGACGCTATTGGACACCGCCGACATGTATGGCAAGGGCGAGAACGAGAAGCTCGTCGGGCGGGCTCTGGCCGGCGGCCGGCGGGACAAGGTCGTGCTGGCGACGAAGTTCGGCATCCGGCGCGACCCGGAGACCGACGAGCGCTCGGTACGCAACGATCCGGAGTACATCCGCGCCGCCGTCGACGCTTCGCTGGGCCGCCTCGGCGTGGACCACATCGACCTCTACTACATGCACCGCCGCAACGCCGAGATCCCGGTCGAGGAGTCGGTCGGGGCGATGGCCGAGCTGGTGCGGGCGGGCAAGGTGCGCTACCTGGGCCTGTCCGAGGTGAACGCGGAGACCCTGCGCGCCGCGCACGCGGTCCACCCGATCACCGCGCTGCAAAGCGAATACTCGTTGTTCACCCGCGACATCGAGGAGGAGGTGATCCCGGCAGCGCGCGAACTCGGCGTCGGGATCGTGCCCTACTCCCCCGTCGGGCGCGGGCTGCTGACCGGTGCCATCAGCTCGGTGGAGGGGCTGGCCGCCGATGACTTCCGGCGCACCAACCCGCGGTTCGCCGACGGCAACCTGGAGGCGAACCTGAAGCTGGTCGCGGAGCTGCGCGCGGTCGCCGAGGAGTCCGGGCACAGCCCGGTGCAGCTGGCGCTGGCGTGGCTGCTGGCGCAGGGGCCGGACATCGTGCCGATCCCGGGCACCAAGCGGATCAAGTACTTGGACGAGAACTCGGCCGCGGCGGACATCGAGCTGAGCGCCGAGCAGCTGGCCCGGATCGAGGCCGCGGTGCCGCACGGCGCGGCGTCCGGGGAGCGCTACGCGCCGGATTCGGCGCGGCGGACGGAGCGTTAGGAAGGACGCCTTCGACCCCGGACAAGCCTCGGATAATCCCCGAATGAGACCCGGATAAGCCTTCGACAAACGCCCCGCGCTGTGCTGTAAGGGCTCCTGAGGTACCTGAGGGTCATACCTAAGGTACCTCAGCGCCCAAGGACTGGCCTGTTGCCTCATGTGTAGGGGGCACCTCCCGCCGGAGACTAGTACACGTCACCGAAGTGGGACTCGTCGAGAGGCTGGGAACCGGAACCATGAACAACACCGTCTTCACCCTGGAGATCGCCAACGCCCGCCGTACCGAGCTGATCGAGCAGGCCCGCCGCCACGGACTGGCCAAGCGCGCCCGCCGGACGCGGGACATATGCCCGGAGAAGGTACATACCGTGCACGCAGGATCACGTTCCGGTGAAAGGTCGATGACCTGACCCGGACCCCTGTGCGATGCTCGACCATGTGTCGATGCGCCAGGTGAGCCCCGTCTTCGTCGGCCGCGGGCCGGAGCTGTCCAAGCTCCGCTCGCTGCTGGCCAGCGCGTCCCGGGGCGAGCCCGCGGTGGTGGTCGTCGGCGGGGACGCCGGGATCGGCAAGTCCCGGCTGATCGAGGAGTTCGTCCGGCCGCTGCTGGACCTGGACCCCGCCGCCGCCGATCCGGGCGCGGCCCCCTTCACCGACGTGCGCGTCCTTATCGGCGGCTGTGCGGAACTCGGCGACGAGGGTGTGGCGTACGCCCCCTTCGCCGCCGCGCTGCGCCAGCTGCTGCGCGACTTCCCCGGCGCCTTCGGGGACGGCGACGGCGTGCGCCGCCGCGAGCTGGCCTGGCTGCTGCCGGAACTGGCCGAGGGCCTGTCCGGCGACGACTCCCCGCGCGGCGGCATGATGCGCCCGGCGGGCATGGAGCGCCACAGCGACGCGCTGCCGGCCGTGACACGCGCCGGCGAGCAGTCCGTGCGCGGGCACCTCTTCGACGCCGTCCTGGGGCTGCTGGAGGACCTCGGTTCGGCCGAGACGCTGCTGCTGGTCCTGGAGGATCTGCACTGGGCCGACCGCTCCACGCGCGACCTGCTGGGCTTCCTGTCCCGCTCGCTGCGCGACTCGCGGGTCCTGGTCGTGGGCAGCTACCGCACCGACGATCTGCACCGCGGCCATCCTCTGCGGCCGTTCCTGGCCGAGCTGGACCGGATCCGCGGCGTCCGGCGCATAGACATAGGACCGCTGACGACCGGCGAGACCGCCGAGCAGTTGGCGGCGATCTACGGAAAGACCGGACGGGACCTGCCTCCGGGTTTCGCCGAGGAGGTGTTCGCGCGCGCCGAGGGGAACCCGTTCTTCACCGAGGAGTTGGCGTGCGCGGCCGACGGCTCGAGCCTGATGCCCTCGGACGTCGGCGGCTTCGCGCTCTCCGACACACTGCGGGACCTGCTGCTGATCAAGGTGGAGCAGCTTCCCGAGCCCACACAGCGCATGCTGCGCCTGCTGTCGGCGGCGCTGCCGCCGGTGGACCACCGGTTCCTGCTGCTGGTCACCGGGGCCACCGACGACGAGCTCAACGAGCAGATCCGCCCGGCGTTCCAGGCGCACATCCTGATCCCCGGCGAGAGTCCGACCAGCTACCGGTTCCGGCACGCGTTGCTGCGCGAGGCCGTGCACAACGAGCTTCTCCCGGGCGAGCACTCGGCTTTGCACCGCAAGTACGCCGAACTGCTGGAGGCCGAGCCGTCGCTGGTCGCCGCGGAGGCGCGGGAAGTCGAGCTGGCGCACCACTGGTATTCGGCGCGGGACTATCCGCGTGCCTACGACGCGGCGCTGCGGGCGGCCGAGGCCGCGGACGCGCGGTACGCGTACGTCGAGGAACACCAGATGCTGGAGCGCGCGCTGGACCTGTGGGACCAGGTGCCCACGCCCGGCCTGGATTACGCCCGGCTGCTCTACAAGACCGCCTGCGCCGCGCATCTGGCCGGCGATCCGCACCGCGCGCTGTCCCTCACGGACAAGGCCCTCAAGCGGGTCGACCCCGAGCAGGACCCGGAGTTGGCCGCGCTGCTGCACCACCTGCGCAGCCGGGACCACCACATCCTGGGCCGCGGCGACGGGATGGCGGACATCTGGGCCGCGCTGGATCTGGTCGACGGCGAGAAGTGCCCGCAGGTGCGCGTGCAGATCACCAACAGCGCCTCGTTCATCAAGATGCTGACATCCGACGACATCGACGCCGCGCTGCGCTTCGCCGAGGAGACCGCGCTGCTGGCCGACAAGATCGACTCGGACCTGTACCGGATCGCGGCAGCCATCACCAAGGGCACGGTGCTGGCCGGGCAGGTCTCGCTCGGCACCCACGAGGAGGGCCTGGCGATCCTGCGGCAGGCCATCATCGACGGTCTGGGCTACGGCGATCCGGGCATCATCGGCCGCGGCTACATCAACCTGTGCAGCGCGCTGGAGACCCTGGACCGGCACCAGGAAGCCGTGCAGGTGGCCCGCGCGGGGCTGGCCGAGCTGAAGCGGCGCGGCGTGCGGCTGCGGGTCGCCGAGAGCATGCTGTGGCTGAACATGGCCGAGTCGCTGATCGCGCTCGGCGACTGGGAGGCCGCGGACGCCGCGCTGAACTCCAGCCTGGACCTGGACCCGCCGGGCATCCACGGCGCGACGACCCACGAGTACCTGGCCGACCTGGCGCTGCTCGGCGGCGACCCCGACCACGCGCGCAGCGAGCTGACGCTGGGCGCGCGCATCCCGAGCCGGACCTTCGAGCACCAATACGCGCTGCCGGGCATCCGCCGCGAGATCGAGAAGGCGGTATGGCTGACCCGCTCGATCGGCGAGGCCCGCACGGCGTTCCAGGTCTTCCTGGACAAGCCGCAGTTCCTGGGCGACGAGCGGTATGCCTGGCGAGTGCTGACCGCGATGGCGATGGCCGAGGCCGACCACGCGGAGCTCTGCCGGTCCACACAGCCCACGCGCGCCGCGGCCCGCTCCGGCGCCTCGGCCGTGGACACCGCGGGCTCGGCGATGGTGGCGGCGCTGGCCGAGCGGGCCGGCCGGCTCCCGGCCCTGACTCCGAGCCAGGCCGCGGCCGCCGCGCAGGTGGCGGCGGAACTGGCCCGCTGGCGCGGGGTCGCCGGCGCGGCGGAGTGGGCCACCGCGAGCGAGCTGGCCGCCCGCGAGGGGGTGCACGCGCATCAGGCCGCGTACATCAATTTCCGCGCCTCCGAGGCCTGCGCCGCCAACGGCGACCGCGACACCGCCGCCGAGCTGCTGCGCCGGGCGGTCCGGGCGGTCGCCACGCTTCCGGACGGCCCGCTGTGCCAGGAGGTGCAGGCCTTGGCCCGCCGGGCCCGGCTGGACATCAGCGACTGCATGCCGCAGGCCCCGGCGCCCGGCGGCGGCAAGGGGGCCGACTCCGGCGCCCCGCTGGGGCTGACCGCGCGCGAGCTGGAGGTGCTGGCGCTGGTCGCGCAGGGCCTGTCGAACCGGCAGATCGGCGAGCGGCTGTTCATCTCGACGAAGACCGCGAGCGTGCACGTCTCCAATATCCTGGCCAAACTGGGAGTTTCCGGACGCGGCGAGGCGGCGGCGGTCGCGCATCGGCTGCGGGTGTTCGAGCAGGCGTAAGGTTCGCCGCGCGCCGAGGGCTTTTGTCCTCGATATTCGTCCCCTGAGTCGCAGCCCGGACGCACAGTCACATCCCGCTGTCGGCCGCGGGCCCTCCGCGATCCCTCATTCGGATGGATCGCCCCGCGCCGTTCCCCTGAGGCGCCCCGGCAGAGGTCCACACTGACTGACATCGCGCGAGGTTCTTCGATGATCCCCAGCGCGTCGCCGCGCCGTCCGTCGAAAGGCCGCCATGAAGACACCGGTCATGCCCGCGATCGAGGAGCTGCTGCACGCGGCGTTCGACGCCGCGCCGATGCCGGCGGTCCTCGCCGAAGGCCCCGATCACCTGTTGCTGGCCGCCAACGACGCGTGCCAGGCCGACTTCGGCGCGCCGGTGCTGCACCGGCCGATCGGCGAGTCCCTGCCGGAACTGGCCGCCACCGGTCTGCCCGCGGCCCTGGACCAGGCCTATGACACCGGACGCGCGGTGCTGCTGCGGGACCGGCTGGTCCGGCGGCGCGGCGGGGACCGGTACTACACGCTGGTCTGCGTGCCGGCCAGCGGCGGCGTCGCGGTGTTCTGCCGCGACGAGACCGAGCGGGTGCGGCGGGCGCAGGCGCTGCTGGAGGAGGAGACCCGCAACCGCAACATGGCGGTGATGCTGCAGCGTTCCCTGCTGCCGCAACGGATCATCCAGCCGGACGAGATCCGGCTCGCGGCGTGCTACCTGCCGGCGCTGGTGCGCTACGAGGACTCCTCGCTGGACGACGAGCCGGTGCTGGAGGTCGGCGGCGACTGGTACGACGCGATCCCGCTGGGCGCCGGCCGCACCGCGCTGGTGGTCGGCGGCGTGACCCCGGAGGCCGGCGGCGTCGGGGTGCGCGCGGCGGCGGTGATGGGGCGGCTGCGCGCGGCGGTGCGGGCGTACGCCTCGCAGAACCTGCCGCCCGGCGAGGTGATGTACCACCTGGACCGGCACGCGCTGGACTTCGACGGCGAGCGCACCGGGTCCCCGGTCGCGACGCTGGTGTACGCGGTCCACGACGCGGACAGCGGCGCGCTGACGTACGCCAACGCCGGGCACCTGCCGCCGCTGCTGCGGCTGCCGGACGGCTACGTGGCGGTCCTGGAGGGGGCCTCGGGGCCCTCGCTGGGCAGCGGGGACTGGACGTGGCAGGAGGCCGCCGTCGCGGTGCCACCGGGGTCGTATCTGGCGTTCTACACCCAGGGGCTTCTGGAGCGCGGCACCGGCGATCTGCGGCGGGTGTTCGCCCGCGCGCCGGAGGAGGAGCCGCCCCGCCCCGGCGCCGGCCCGGTGGACCTGGTGCGCGACCACATCCTGGCCTCCATCGACCCGCTGTCGGTCTCCAGCGGCGGCCTGGACCCCACCGGCGCGGTGCGCACGGACGACGTGGCGCTGCTGGTGGCGCACGTCCCGGCCTGGACCGGCGCGCACGCCGCGCTGTTCCGCTCGGCCTCGGTGGAGCTGGTCGGCGGCCCCGAGATCGCCGCGCACGCCCGCAGCTACACCGCCGGCGTGCTGACCACCTGGGGCGTCGCCGGCGACCTCACCGACACCGCGGTTCTGGCGGTCAGCGAGCTGGTGGCCAACGCCGTCACCCACGGCACCGCCCCGGTGGTGCTCCGCCTGCGCCGCACCGACCGCCGGCTGATCATCGACGTCGCCGACCAGTCCGACCACCTCCCCCGCCGCCGCCTGGCCCGGGAGACCGACGAGGACGGCCGCGGGATCAGCATCATCGCGGCGGTGGCGGCGGCCTGGGGGGCGCGGCCGCTGCCGGAGGGGAAGTCGGTGTGGTGCGAGTTCGAGTTCTGAGGGCCGGCGGAAAGGCGACGGCGCGGCAGCGATGACGCGGCACTGTCACAGCTCCGAAACAGCGGGCGAACCGCCCCCTCACCCTCCGTGCTCACCACCACCCCACCCGCCCCTCTCCCCACACCCGCTTCGACGGCGCTCCCCACCGGCCCGTATATTGCAGTGCGGCCGTGACCGTCCCCTCAATACGGCCTGCCGTCCAAGGCGGGTCGAGCGATAGCATGGGGCCTCGGGTTGTCGGTCGCCGGCCTTCGTGCGGTCGGCGGGGGGACATCGATTTCAGGAGCTGACGGATGAGTGTGGCGGGCGCTGTCGCCTGGCCGGCGCGCACCATATGGTGGCCGCGCTGGCGTCGTGCGACCGTCGCGGGCGCTCCTGCGAACGGAGTCGCCGCCGTCGTGGCGGCGCTGCGGGAGGCGCTGAACACCCCGACCGAGGACGCCGACGACCTGTCCGCCAGCGGGAACCATCCGCTGGCGATGATCGGCGGGAGCACCGCGCCGCGCGGACACCGGGCGCTGCAGCCCGGGAACGGGCCGTCGCTGGCCGACCTCTACTACGCGCACCGTCTCTCGCTGGTCCGGCTGGCCATCCTGCTCGTGGACGACCAGGCCTCGGCCGAGGACGTGGTGCAGGACTCCTTCACCGGCCTGTGGCGCCGCTACGGCGACGACCTCATCGGCATGGAGAACCCGCTCGGCTACCTGCGCACCGCCGTGGTGAACAACGCGCGCTCGGTGCTGCGCCGCCGCAAGACCGCACGCGGCTACACCCCGCCGCACGTGCCGGACGCCGCCAGCGCCGAGTCCGTGGCGCTGCTGTCCGAGGAGCACCGCGAGGTGCTGGAGGCCATGCAGAAACTGCCGCCGCGCCAGCGCGAGGTCCTGGTGCTGCGCTACTGGTCCGACCTGTCCGAGGCGGACATCGCCGACGCGCTGGGCATCAGCCGGGGCACCGTGAAGTCGACGGCGAGCCGCGGGCTGGAAGCGCTCGGCAAGATTCTCAAGGGCTGAACATCCCGGATCCGGGAGCGCTCGAGGGCTGAAATGCCCCGCCACCGTCACTCTCAGGAGTGAATCAGTATCACGGTTTGCCAAATTCCGCCGTGAGACCCTCGTAACACTATTGAGTTCTCTGTTGAATTAGAGCACGCTGCCTTGCTACACCCAACGTTTCTGACGACCCGTCAGGTGGTAGCACTCGATGACCTCCGCGCGCTCTCCGCGATTCCCTATACGTCCTGACCGCCACAGCCACCAGATAGCCGCCGCGATCGTCGTCGCGGCCCTGTCGCTGTCCCTCGGCGCCTGCGGCGCACGCCTGTCCGCCGACCAGAAGGCCGCGGCCATCGCCTACGGCCAAGGCGCCCACGACGGCTCGCAGAGCGCCGACGGTTCCCAGAGCTCCAACGGCAACGGCACCACCGGCGGGACGACCGGCGGCAGCACCGGAGGCACGTCCGGGGGTGCCTCCGGCGGCAGCGCGTCCGGCGGCACCAGCGGCGGCTCGTCTGGTGGCGCATCCGGCGGCAGCGGCGGCACCTCCGGCGGGAGCACCGGGGGCAAGACCTCCGGCGGCACCACCGGCGGCAAGACCTCCGGCGGTGGTTCCGGCGGCTCCGGCGGCTCCGGCGGCACGACGGGCGGGAGCGGCGGCGGCTCGGGAGGGTCCGGCGGCACGGGCTCGGACACCTGCGTCGGCACCGCCACCGGCTCCAGCGCCCCCGGCGTCACCGCGACCAGCATCAGCCTGGGCAACGCCAGCGACCTGTCCGGCCCGATCGGCGGCCTGTTCAGCTCGGCGCCGCAGGCGGTCCAGGCCTACGTGGCCTACTTCAACGCCACCCACCCGAACGGCATCTGCGGCCGCAAGCTCACCGTGCACTCCTACGACTCGCAGACCTCTGACGCCGGCGACAACCAGCAGACACTCACCGCCTGCCAGGCCGACTTCGCCCTGGTCGGCTCGGTCTCCGCCTTCGACTCCGGCGGCGCGGCCTCGGCGGCCCAGTGCGGCATCCCGGACCTGCAGGCGGTCAGCACCACCCGGGTCCGGCAGACCTGCGCGGTCTGTTTCGGCACCGACTCCCAGCAGCTGCCGCTGGTTCCGCAGGTGCAGCCGGACTTCTGGAACAAGCAGTTCCCCGGCGCGAGTTCCAAGGCAGCGTTCCTGTACGTGGACACCGGAACCACCGCGCAGCAAGCGAAGTCCTGGGAGCAGGCCTACGCCAAGGACGGCTTCACCTGGGTCCTGGACCAGCCGATCGGCGTCTCGGAGTCGAACTACACGCCCTACGTCGTGAAGATGCAGCAGGCCGGCGTGCAGTACGTGCAGTTCCTCGGCGCCTACCAGGAGGCCGCGACCCTCGCGCAGGCCATGCAGCAACAGGGATTCACGCCGAAGGTCTTCGTCCTGGACCCGACCGGCTACGACCCGAACTACATCCAGCAGGCCGGTTCGGCGGCGAACAACACCTTCGTCTTCAGCAACGCGGCCATGTTCGAGGAGGCGGGTTCGAACCCTGAGCTCCAGCTCTACACCAAGTGGCTGCACCAGGTGGCCCCGGGCGCCGCGCCCACCTACTTCGGGATGTTCGCCTGGTCCTCGGCCGAGCTGTTCACCAGGCTGGCCAACCAGATCGGGCCGAACCTCACCCGGCAGGCGATGGTGAAGGCGCTGTCCGGTGTGCACAACTACACCGGGAACGGGCTGTTCGCGCCGCAGGATGTCGGCGGCAAACAGACCTCGCCGTGCGCGCTGTTCATGCAGTACACCGGGTCCGCGTGGAAGCGGGTCTCCCCGGGGTCGGGCTGGACATGCGGGAACCTCATCAACTCCGGCGTCAGCTGAGATCGGCGCCGCGGGATGAATGTCTTCCTCACGTACACCATCCTGGGCCTGGTCATCGGCGCCTCCTATGCGATCGCCGCGTCGGGCCTGGTCCTCACCTACGCCACCACCCGCATCTTCAACGTCGCGCACGGCGCCACCGCGATGGTCATGGCGTTCGTGTACTGGGAGCTGGCGTACAACCAGGGCCTGTCCAACTGGCTCGCGGTGCTGATCGTGGTGTTCGGGGTGGCGCCGCTGTTCGGAGCGCTGCTGGAGCGCTGGGTCATCCGCCGGGTCGCCGACTCCGGGTTCGGTGTCACGCTGGTGGTGACCTGCGCGGTGCTGGTCGGGCTGATCGGCGCCGCGGAGAAGATCTGGCCGCCGGGCGTGCACCAGGTGCAGCAGTTCTTCGCCGGGCACGGCGTCACGATGGGCATGGTGCGGATCAGCGGCAACGACCTGCTGACCGTGGCGCTGGCGGTGGTCGTCGGGGCCGTGCTGTGGGCGTTCCTGACGTTCACCCGGCTCGGCGTGGCGATGCGCGCGGCGGTGGACGACAAGGAACTGCTGGCGCTGCACGGCGGCCGGCCGAACCTGATGTCCTCGATCGCCTGGGCCATGGGCTCGGCGCTGGCCGCGCTGGCCGGGATCCTGCTGGTCTCCGCGCAGCCCAGTGAACTGAACTACATCTCGCTGACGCTCCTGGTGGTGAACTCCTACGCGGCCGCGATGGCCGGGCGGCTGACCAGCCTGCCCCGGACCTTCATCGGCGCGCTGGTCCTGGGGCTGCTGAACGCCTACGCCTCCGGATACCTGTGGACCGGCCCCGGCTGGACGGGCTTTCGCGAGGCGATACCGGCCATCTTCCTGTTGTTGATGCTGTTGCTGATGCCGCAGGCCCAGCTGCGCGTGGGACGGCTGGCCGGCGTGCCGGGAGTGCGGACGCCGGAGATGCGCCGGGTGGCGCTGGCCTCGGCGCTGCTGCTGCTAGCGGTGGTCTTCGGCAACGCGGTGCTCAGCGAAGTGAACGTGAACCGGATGGCACTGGGGCTGTGCTTCGCGATCCTGGCGCTGTCGCTGGTGCCGTTGACCGGGTTCAGCGGATACGTGTCGCTGGCCCAGTTCAGCTTCTTCGGCGTCGGCGCGCTCACCGTGGCGAAGATGCACTCCTCGGCCCCGACCGCGATCCTGGCCGGGGCGTTGCTGGCGGCGTTCGCCGGGGTCCTGGTGGCGCTGCCGTCGTTGCGGTTGCAGGGCTTGTATCTGGCGCTGTCGACGATCGCGTTCGCGCAGATCATGGACACGATGGTGTTCCAGAACCCGTCGCTCGGCGGGTTCGGCGGATCGCTGATGACCAAGCGGCTGGACATGTTCGGCTACCGCTTCACCTCCGACAAGGCCTACGCCGTATTGGCGGCGGCGGTCTTCTGCGTCCTCGGCGCAGCGGTCATCGTGCTCCGCAAAGGCCGGTACGGCAGGATCCTGATCGCCTTGCGCGACTCGCCCGCGGCCTGCGCCACGCTGGGCCTGAACCCGCGGACCGCGCGGGTGGCGGTGTTCGCGGCGTCGGCGGCCGTGGCCGGGCTCGGCGGCGGGCTCTACGCCGGGCTGCAGAACCAGGTCGGGAGCACCAACTTCCAGTTCTTCAACAGCCTGCCGCTGCTGCTGATCGTGGTGTGCGCGGGAGTGACGTCGGTGAGCGGCGCGCTGCTCGGCGGGATGCTGCTGATGGCGCTGAACAGCTATCCGAGCACGCAGGCCTACCTGTTCCTGATCCTGGCGGTCGCCGCGGTCGGGCTCGGGAAGCAGCCGAACGGGATCACCGGATGGCTGTTCTCCTTGCGGGACAACCCTTTGGGCGCGCGGCTCGGGATCGGGTCGGCGGGGATCGCCCGGGGTATCGCGAGCCGCTCCATGGCGGGTAAGGGTTCTGGGACCGACGGCCCGGTCATGGTCGGGGACGACGCGGAGGTCGAGGCGTGACCCGGTTGGATGTGAAGGACGTGACGGTCCGGTTCGGCGGCGTCACGGCGGTGGACAGCGCCACGATCTCGGCCGACGGCGGGCAGGTGACCGCGCTGATCGGGCCGAACGGGGCCGGGAAGACCACGCTGTTCAACGTCGTCACCGGCTTGCAGCGGCCGACCGCCGGCAAGGTGTTCCTGGACGGCGACGACATCACCCACACCCCCACGCATCGCCGCGCCCGGCACGGGATCGCGCGCACCTTCCAGCGCCTGGAGGCGTTCGGCTCGCTGACCGTCGAGGAGAACATCCGGGTCGCGGCCGACGCCGTGCGGGCGAAGAACGCCAAGCCGGCGCAGGTGACCCGGGGCCTGATCAAGCGGATCGGGCTGGAGCGCTACGCCGACGCGCGCGCCGACTCGGTGCCGACCGGCGTGGCGCGGCTGGTGGAACTGGCGCGGGCGCTGGCGATCGACCCGGAGCTGCTGCTGCTCGACGAGCCCTCCTCGGGGCTGTCGGAGGCGGAGACCGACGCGTTCGGCGAGTTGCTGCGGGACCTGGCGGCGCAGGGCCGGGCCGTGCTGATCGTGGAGCACGACATGGGGCTCATCATGCGGGTCTCGAACCTCATCCACGTGCTCGACCGGGGCAAGCTCATCGCCTCCGGGACGCCGGCGGAGGTGCAGGCGGATCCGTTGGTGCGTAAGGCGTATCTCGGCGAGGACGACGAGCCGGACAGCGAGGACGACGAGGGCGACGAGGGCGACGAGCCCGCCGACGCCACGCTCGTACTGCCGGCCGCCGAGAGCGCGGAAGACGAAGAGGAGCAGAAAGAGACCGGAGGCTGGTTCTGATGGCTCCGATCCTGGAGTTGACGGGCGTCCATGCGGCGTACGGCCGCATCGAGGTGCTGCACGGCGTCGACCTGGCGGTCCCGCGCGGCGCCGTCGTGGCCCTGCTCGGCCCGAACGGGGCCGGGAAGACCACGCTGATGAAGGTGTGCTCGGGACGTTTGCGGGCCACCTCAGGGCACGTACACCTCGGCGGCTCACATGTGAACGACGCCGCGCCGGACGCCCTCGCCCGGGCCGGCCTGTGCACGATCCCCGAGGGCCGCGGCATCTTTCCGAACCTGACGGTCGCGGAGAACCTGCGGCTCTCGGGACTGGCGGGGCAGTCCTCGGCGGCGGAGATCTACGAGACGGCGTTCAGCCGCTTCCCGCGTCTGGCCGAGCGCTACGACCAGTTGGCCGGCTCGATGTCCGGCGGCGAGCAGCAGATGCTCGCCATGGCCCGGGCGCTGGTGACCAACCCGGCGGTGCTGCTGGTCGACGAGCTGTCGATGGGGCTGGCGCCGCTGATCGTGAGGCAGTTGTACGACGTGCTCGGGCAGATCGCGGAGCAGGGGGTGACCGTGGTCGCGGTGGAGCAGTTCGCGGACATGGCGTTGCGGGTCGCGGACTTCGCGGCGGTGATGACGCACGGCAGGATCGTGGCCTTCGACGAGCCGGAGGTCATCCGGCGGGATCTGGCCGCGTTGTATCTGGGAGGTGCGGCAGCGTGAGTACTGGGCGTTCTATAAGAGCTGGGCGTTCTGGAAGAGCTGGGGGTTCGGGTGTCCGGCGCGGTGGTGCGGCCGCAGCGGCGGTGGCGCTCGGGGTGCTGACGGCGCCCGCGGTGTGGGCCGGTCCGGCCCCGGCGCCCAGGCCCGCGGACGGCGGGTCGTCGCCGGGGCTGGGCGGCTGGACGATCTCGGCCTCGGCCGCGCCGATCACCATGGAGATCTACGACCCGAAGATCCCGATCCCGGCCCAGCCGGGGCAGCCGAACCTGGAGCTCGACCTGTCCTACACGCGGGCCAGCTACGGGTCCGGGCCGACCGGGGCCGCGACGGCCAGCTGGCTGTGGCCCGGGGACGCGATCGCGTTCGGGCTGGGGCAGCTGTTCAACGCCCCCGACGTGAAGTACCCGATCCTGACGAACGTGCAGTATCCGGGCAACACCCCGGACGCGACGATGCAGCCGATCCCGGGCTCGTACATGCAGTCCCACACGGACGGCAACGGGTCCACCTCGGTGTCGACGTTCGGGCTGCCGCTGCCCGGGACCGGGCCGGCGCTGCCGGGGTCGTCGCCGACGAGCGCGCCGTCCTCGGCGCCGTCGTCCTCCTCAGGCGGCCTGCTCGGCGGACTGCTCGGCGGAGTGCTGCCGGCGCCGCAGCTGCCGGATCTGGGGACGCTCATCCAGTTCCTCACCGGCCAGTCGGCGCTGGTGGACGTGCAGGGCGAGCGATCGCAGTCCTCGGCGACGGTGACCAACGGCAAGGCCGTCGCCACCGCGGAGTCCGACGCCGGAAAGCTGCTGATCCTCGGCGGCCTGATCGAGTTCGACGGCCTGAATGTCACCTCGCAGAGCACGTCGGACGGCGTCAAGGGCGCCTCGACCGGCGACGTCGACTACGGCTCGATGTCGGTGGCCGGAGTGAACTTCGGCATCACGGCGAACGGGATCCAGACCCCCTTCGGGCTGATCGCGCTGCCGCAACTGCCGGACGCGATAAACCCGCTGCTGGCCCCGCTGGGCATCTCGGTGGCGCTGCCGGCGGCCGGCGACGTGTCGAAGGACACGGCGGGCGAGATGTTCAGCCACGGCCTGCAGATCACCATCGACACGGCGAAGCTGAAGGCGATGCTGCCGCTCACACCGGTGCTGAACCAGCTGTTCGCGCAGATCCCGCCCTCACTGACGCAGCAGCTGCCCCCGCAGCTGAGCCAGATCATCGGCATCCTGCCCCAGCTGGCCCCGAAGATCGTGCTGACCGTCGGCTCGGCGAAGTCGAAGGCGGACGCCTCGCAGGCCATCGACATGACCGGCGGCACCACGACCGGCGGCACCACCGGCGGCACGACCGCCGGCGGCGCGGCCAGCACGAACGGCGGTACCACCACCGGCGGCTCCACCGGAGGCACGACCACCACGGGCGGCTCCGGGACCAGCGGCACCACCGGCGGCACCGTGGGCGGCGGCACCACGACCGGCGGCACGGTCGGCGGCGGTACCACGGGCGGCAGCACGACCGGCGGCTCCACGGGCGGCACCACCGGCAGCATGGCCCCGCCGAACCCGCCACTGCAGAACACGGCCGCGAAGGTGACACCGGCGGCCTTCGGCGGCCTGCCGGGCCAGCTGATGCTGGGCGCGGCGGCGGTGGCGTGCCTGGCGGCGTGGGGGCTGCGCAAGTACAGCACGCTGCTGTTCGGCGGGGCGGGCTGCGAGGCGGGGCACTCCACCGGGGTGCCGGACCTGCGGGAGTTCGAGGAATGAGGGCAGCGACACAAGCCATCGCGGCACCGGCGAAAGTTACCCAGCCAGCAGCGCCGCGAGCAGCCGGAACAGCACCGCCACCGGCCCCGACCCCGGCACCCCAGCACGCTCAGGAGGGCGATCGATGAGCACCGCGAAGACCTTCGCCGGCCGCGCGATCAACGGCCAGCTCCGCGCCGCCGCCGTCGCGGCCCGCCCCAAGGCCCGCACCACCGAGTCCGAGCGGCTGATGCAGCAGGGCCTGTCGCTGGCCGGCAGTCTGCTGATGCCGCTGGGCCTGCTGGCGATCGGCCTGGGCTGGTACGGCGCGGCGCATACGCCCTACAGCTTCGAGCAGGTCGCCTACCTGGTGTCCGGGGGGATCGGCGGGCTCGCCCTGACCACGCTCGGCGGGTTCCTGTTCTTCGGGTCGTGGCTGGCGCGGATCGCGCATCAGCAGCGGCAGCAGACCGAGCTGCTGGCCGGGGAGATCGCGCGGCTCGCCGATGCGATCCTGGCGTTGGAGGCCGGCGACTGAACGCAGCGGCGCGGGCCCCGTTCCGCCAGAACGGGGCCCGCGCTTCACTGTGTCCTGGCTCAGCTGGTGAAGCCGACCTTGGTCCAGTCGTAGTCCTGGAAGCCGAACGCGCCGAAGTTGGCCAGCGTGGTCTTGGTGGCCCAGATCTGCGGGCGCTGGTACAGCGGGATCAGGCTGGCCTGGTCGGTGGCGAGCTTGTCCGCGGCGTTGGCGTCCGCGATGGCCTGGGTCGGGTCGGTGTCGGACAGGGCCTTGGTCAGGGCCTGGTCGACCGCCGGGTTGTTGTCCAGGCGGGGGTTGTTGTGGATGTTCTTCGGGTCCGTGACCGACTGGATCTGCGGGGCGCCGCTGCTGATCGGGAACGGGTTGCCGGTGTAGGCGAAGGCCGTGATGTCGAAGTTGCCGGTGTTGATGTACTTGTCGAAGAAGTCGTCGCTGTTGACCGGGGTCTCCTCCAGGCCGATGCCGATCTTGGCCAGGTCGGCCTTGACCATCTGAGCCTCGTTGGAGGTGGTCTTCACGCCCTGCGGCTCGATCCACTTCAGGTCCAGCTTGACGCCGCCCTTGGCGCGGATGCCGTCGCTGCCCTTGACCCAGCCGGCCGCGTCCAGGGCGGCGTTGGCGGCGGTCGGGTTGTAGGCGACGTCGGCGCCGTTGTCCTGGTAGCCGGTCTGGTTGTTCACGAAGAAGCGGTTGTTCAGGACCGTGGGCTTCCAGGTGCCCAGGTTCTTCAGGTCCACGTTCGCGATCTGCTGGCGGTCCAGGGCCTGGTAGACGGCCTTGCGGACGGCGTCGTCCTTCAGCGCCGGGCTCTGGGTGTTCATCGAGATGTGGCGCCAGTCCGGGCCGCCGGCGTAGTGCACGGTGCTGTCGGTGGTGTCCTTGATCTTCGCGTACAGCGCCGACTGCGGGCCGACCTCGAAGGCGTCGATCTCGTGGTTGTTGTAGGCGTCGGCCTGGGCCGAGGTGTCCTCGATCGCCCGGAAGACGATCTTGTCCAGGATCGGCTTGGTGCCCCACCAGTTCGGGTCCGCCACGACGGTGACGGTCTTGTTGGTCGGGTCCATGCCCTGGAGCTTGAACGGGCCGGCGGTGACCGGGATCGCGTTCATGTAGGCCTTGTTCCAGCCGTCGGCCGTGGAGATCTTCGAGGCCGGGTACAGGCCGGCGCCGTCGAACTGGTCGAACATGCTCTTCCAGTCCGAGAACGGCGTCTTGTAGGTCACCACGACGGTGAAGTCGTCGGCGCCGCGCACGACCGAGGCCATCTGGTCGTAGCCGGTGGAGCTGGCGACGTCGAAGCCGGCCGCCGAGCCCTCCTCGCCCTTCCAGGTGGCGACGAAGTCCTTGTAGGTGATCGGGGTGCCGTCCGACCACTTGGCCTTCGGGTTCAGCTTGTAGGTGACGGTCTGCTTGCCGCCCACCGTGCTCTCGTCGGCCGAGACCAGGTAGTCCGGGTTCGGGGTGGCCTTGCCGGTGGCGTCGAAGTGGAACAGCTGCGGCATCATCGTGGACAGCACCTTCTGGGTGTCCTGCTCGTTGCCGTTGTTGGTCATGCCGTTCCACTGCGACGAGTACTGGTCGATCGCGAGGGTCAGGGTGCCGCCCTTGAGGGTCGAGGCGTCCTTGGCGTTGATGTCGTTGGCCGTGGCGACCGGGATCGACTTGCCGCCGCCGGACGCGGAGCCGTTCGAGGACGAGCCCTTGCTGGAGGAGCAGGCCGACGCCGCGAGGGCGGCGGTCGCCAGGACCGCGAGGATCGCCGGCGACTTCTTGGTGATGCTGGACATTGTCGATTCTCCCGTAGTGGAACGCAGGGGTGAGTAAGTGAAGTAGGGGGACCTGGTCAGACCACTTGCAGCGCGTCCGCGAAGTGGCACGCGGTGGCGTGGTCGGCCTTGCCGGGACGCGCGAGGATGACCGGGTCCTCGTCGCGGCACCTGCTCTGTCCAGCAGCATCCAGCGACGCGTACTTGAAGCAGCGGTCGCGGAAGCGGCAGCCGGAGGGCACGTTCGCGGGCGAGGGCAGGTCGCCGGGCAGCAGGATCCGCGAGCGCTCGCGCTCCTTGCGCGGGTCCGGCAGCGGGATCGCCGAGAGCAGGGCCTGGGTGTACGGGTGCGACGGCGTGTGGAACACCGAGGACACGTCGCCGATCTCGACGATGCGCCCCAGGTACATCACGGCCACCCGGTCGGCGATGTGCCGGACCACCGACAGGTCGTGCGCCACGAACAGGTAGCTCAGCCCCAGCTTGGCCCGCAGCTCGTCCAGCAGGTTGATGACGCCGGCCTGGATCGACACGTCCAGCGCCGAGACCGGCTCGTCCAGGATGACGACCTTCGGGTTCAGCGCCAGCGCCCGGGCCACGCAGATGCGCTGCCGCTGGCCGCCGGAGAACTCCCGCGGGAAGCGCGCGGCGTGGTACGGCTCCAGGCCGACCAGCTTCAGCAGCTCCGCGACCCGCGCCGCCGCCTTGTCCTGGGACCAGCCGTGGGTGCGCAGCGGCTCGGCGATGGCCTCGCCGACCGGCATGCGCGGGTCCAGCGACGCCATCGGGTCCTGGAACACGATCTGGATGTCCTTGCGCATCTCCATGCGCTCGCGCCCGGACAGGTTCGCGGCCTGCCGCCCGAACACCGCGATCGACCCGGCCTGCGGGGCCACCAGCTCCAGGATCTCCAGCAGCGTGGTGGTCTTGCCGCAGCCGGACTCGCCGACCAGGCCCAGGGTCTCGCCCTCGCGGATCTCGAAGTCGATGCCGTCCACGGCCTTGACCGTGCCGACCCGGCGCTTGAACACCGCGCCGCGCAGCAGCGGGAAGTGCTTCTGCAGGCCGGTGACCGCCAGCACCGGCTCGCGCTGCTCGCGCGGCACGGTGTCCAACCGGGCCTCCGGGATGTCCGGGACCGGGTACACCTCGTCGATCGGGATGGTCCCGTTCTCCAGCTCCGCGCGGCGGTGGCAGGCCGAGGGGTGCGAGCCGGGGCTGGCCGGCAGCAGCTCGGGCTCGGCGTCGCGGCAGATGTCGGTGACGATCGGGCAGCGGTCGGCGAACGGGCAGGCGTCCGGCAGCCCCACCATCGAGGGCGGGTTGCCCTCGATCGGGGTCAGCGGCCGGCGGCCCTGCTCGGCCGAGTCGTCCAGGCGCGGGATCGAGCCCAGCAGGCCGATGGTGTACGGCATGCGTGGGCTGTAGTAGATCTCGTCGACGGCGCCCTGCTCGACCGGGCGGCCGGCGTACATCACCGCGACCTTGTCGGCGAAGCCGGCGACCACGCCGAGGTCGTGGGTGATCATCAGGATCGCCGCGCCGGTGAGCTCCTGGGCGTTCTTCAGCGCCTCCAGGATCTGCGCCTGGATGGTCACGTCGAGCGCGGTGGTCGGCTCGTCGCACAGGATGACCTTGGGGTCGTTGGCGATCGCCATCGCGATCATCACCCGCTGGCGCATGCCGCCGGAGAACTCGTGCGGGAAGTTCTTGTAGCGCCGCTCCGGGTCCGGGATGCCGACCACGTCGAGCAGCTCCAGCGCCCGCTTGCGCGCGGCGTCCCGGGACAACTTGCGGTGCACGGTCAGCGCCTCGACGATCTGGTCGCCGACGGTGAACACCGGGGTCAGCGCGGACAGCGGGTCCTGGAAGACCATCGCGATGTCCTTGCCGCGGATCTTCGACATCTGCTTGTCGTTCAGACCCAGCAGCTCCCGGCCCTCGAGCTTGATGGAGCCGGTGACCCGGGCGTTGTCCGGCAGCAGGCCCAGGATCGCCATCGAGGACACCGACTTGCCGGAGCCGGACTCGCCGACGATGCCCAGCACCTCGCCGGGGTGCAGGTCGTAGCTGACGCCGCGCACCGCGCGCACGTCGCCGGCCTCGGAGCCGAAGGTGACGTGCAGGTCCTGCACGGACAGCAGCGGCGTGCCGGCGGCAGCCGGGTTCTCGGGCTTCTTGGACTTCTCGGGCCGCCCGGAGGCGTCGGTCAGCAGCAGGTTCTGGCTCATCGCGCCGAGGCTCCCGTCGAGTTGGGGTCGAGGGCGTCGCGCAGGCCGTCCCCGATGAAGTTGACACACAGGATGATCAGCACCAGCACCGAGGCCGGGAACACGAACAGGTACCACTGGTCGGTGGAGGCGAACTGCGCGCCGTCGTTGATCACGGTGCCGAGCGAGACGTTGGGGCTGCGGATGCCGAAGCCCAGGAAGGACAGGAACGACTCGGTGACGATCGCCGCGCCCACGTTCAGCGTGAAGTCGACGATCAGGATCGAGGAGAGGTTGGGGATGATGTGCCGGCGGATGACCGTCCAGGCCGGGACGCCCATGTACCGGGCGGCCCGCACGAACTCCCGCTCCCGGATGGTCAGCGTCATGCCGCGCACCACCCGCGAGGTGATCATCCAGCTGAACAGCGCGATCATCGGCACCAGCACCAGCCAGTTCGCGCCCTGGAAGTACGGGGACAGGATGATCAGCATCAACAGCGAGGGCACGACCAGGAACAGGTCGGTCAGCCAGACGATGACCTTCTCCCACCAGCCGCCGAAGTAGGCCGCGGCGGTGCCCAGCAGGCCCGCGGACCCGGTGGACAGCAGGGCCACCAGCAGACCGATGATCAGCGACTTCTGCATCCCGTTGACGGTCTGGGCGAACATGTCGTGGCCGACGTCGTCGGTGCCGAACAGGTGGTCCCCGGTCGGCCCGGACTGGGTGTTGATCAGGTCGATGTCGCTGGGCGACCAGTGCGTCAGGAAGGGGCCGGCGAAGGCGAAGACGAACAGCAGCACCAGGCCGACCAGGCCCACCATGGCGAGCTTGTTGCGGCGGAACCGGCGCCAGACCAGGGCGGCGCGCCCGGAGCGCCCGGCGCCATCGAGGGCGGCGGCGAGCGGCTGGACGGACTCGACGGCGGTGTCGGCCGGGGTCGGAGCGGTCATCACAGGGCCCTTCGGTGGCTGGTCTGGCAAAGCGGTGCGGCGGGGGTCGACGGCGCGGTCACAGCCGGACCCGCGGGTCGAGCAGGGCGGTGATGACGTCCGAGAGCATCCCGGCGATGAGCACCAGCACCGCGGAGAACAGCGTGATCACCGCGACCGAGTTCACGTCCGAGTGGTTGGTGGCGTCGGTGAACCAGGAGCCCAGGCCGTTCCAGCCGAAGACCCGCTCGGTGATGATCGCGCCGGCGAAGGTCAGGATCGTGGAGTAGGTCACCAGCGTCATGACCGGGATGACCGCGGTGCGCACGCCGTGCTTGAGGATCGCCCGGCTCTTGCGCAGGCCCTTGGCCCGCGCCGTGCGCAAGAAGTCCGAGCCCAGCACGTCGAGCATCTGGCCGCGCTGGTAGCGGCTGTAGAAGGCGATCAGGCCCAGCGACAGCGAGATGGTCGGCAGCAGCAGGTGGTCGGCGCGGCTGAACAGCTGGCCGAAGAAGCCCGTGGCGTTCGGGTCGATCTCGCCCTGGTACTGCAGGAACGGGGTGTCGCCGCCGACCGCCTTGTTCACCTGGACCGCGATCAGCTTCAGCAGCGGCGCCAGCACGAAGACCGGCATCGCGAAGACGATATAGGAACCGAATGTGATCGCGTGATCGCTGAATCTGTATTGTCTGACCGCCTGGAACGAGCCGATCAGGATGCCCAGCAGAGCGGACAGCACGGCCGCGACGGTGACCAGGCGCACGGTGACCCACACGCTGATCGAGAAGTGCTTGTTGACCGAGTCCAGCTGCCAGGTCTTGCCGAAGTCGCCGTGCGCGACGCCGTCGACCCAGTGCGCGTAGCGCTCGAACACCGGCTTCTCCGGGTTCTCGTTGCGCTCGTTGAGCTCCTGGTACATCACGACGGGCTTGGTCGGAGGGTTCTTCTGCAGGTACATGTCCTTGGGATGGAAGGCCGTCGAGGCCCCCAGGTACGCCAGGGACGTGGCGACGAACACCAAGACCACATAGTTCAGAAGCCTGCGAACTATGAAGGCACCCATGCCTGACCCTCCGTGCTCTATGCCCAACGGTTAAGCGGGCGTAGATCGGTGAGGCAGTACAGATCGTGTCGAGCCCGTTGGTAACAGGTTCTCTGATGTTCACCGGGAAATCGATCACGAAAAGGACACAAAGTGATCTCTAGTTATAAACCCTGACACACTTCGTGAAGACCCAATAACGGGCAGTATGCGCATAAGGGTAAAAAAAGACACCGGGTACGCGGATGCTCACGCGTACCCGGTGTCCTCACCGTAGCGATCTTCGATTGTGTCCACAATTTGAGAGGGCGTCAGCCTCTCCGGACCCAGGGGTCCTTACCGCTACGGTGTGACCCGCGCTACTCCCAGATCGGGAAGTGGCACGCGGCCTGGTGCCCCTCGGTCCCGTACGGCACCAGCGGCGGCTCGACCTGCCCGCAGATCTCCTGCGCGGCCGGGCACCGGGTGCGGAACCGGCAGCCCGAGGGCGGGTTGATGGCGCTGGGCAGCTCGCCGGCGATGCCGCTGCTGGCCTTGGCCTTCTCCACCTCCGGATCGGCCACCGGGATGGTGTCCAGCAGACCCCTGGTGTAGTGGTGGATCGGCTTGGAGTACACCGCCTCGGCCGGGCCGATCTCGACCAGCTTGCCCAGGTACATCACGCCGATGCGGTCCGAGACGTAGCGGACCACCGACAGGTCGTGCGAGATGAACAGGTACGACAGCCCGTGCTCGGCCTGCAGGTCCTTCATCAGGTTCAGGACCTGCGACTGGATCGACACGTCCAGCGCCGAGACCGGCTCGTCGGCCACGATCAGCTTCGGCGCGGGCGCCAGGGCCCGGGCGAAGCCGACGCGCTGCCGCTGGCCGCCGGAGAACTCGTGCGGATAGCGCTCCAGCGCCGAGGCCGGCAGACCGACCTGCTCGAACAGCTCCTTGATCCGCGCGTCGCGCGTCTCCTTGTCGCCGACCTTCTGGATGTCCAGCGGCTCGCGGACCACCGTGCGCACCCGCATGCGCGGGTCCATGGCGGCGTAGCTGTCCTGGAACATCAGCTGGACGTCGCGGCTCTTCCGGCGCCGCTCGCCCGACTTCAGCGCGGCCAGGTCCGCCCCCTCCAGGCGCATCGCGCCCGCCGTGGTGTCCTCCAGCCCGACGATCAGCTTGGCCACCGTGGTCTTGCCGCAGCCGGACTCGCCGACCAGGCCCACGGTCTCGCCCTTGCGGATGCTGAACGAGACCCCGGCGACCGCGCTGACCGAGCCGATCTGCCGGCGCAGGAAGCCCTTGGTGATCGGGTAGTCCTTGACCAGGTCGCTGACTTCCAGCAGCACCTCGCCGAGCTCCGGGGTGGGCAGCTCGTGGGGCGTGGTGCCCTCGCTGAGGGTGACCGCCACCTCCTCGCCGGAGCGCTCCGCGGCGCCCACCGGATGGAAGCACGCGAACTCGTGGCCCACCTCGTCCACGCGCGAGGGCGGATCCTGCGCGCGGCAGTCGTCCTGCGCGTACCGGCAGCGCGCCGCGAAGCGGCAGGCCGCCGGCGGGTTGGTGAGGTCCGGCGGCATGCCGGGGATCGAGTACAGCCGGGTGCCGCTGTCGGCGCCGCGCTCGGGCAGCGAGTCGAACAGCGCCTCGGTGTACGGGTGCCGCGGGTTGGCGTACAGCCGCTCGGTGGTCGTGGTCTCCACGATCCGCCCGGCGTACATCACGTTGACCCGGTCCGCGCGGCCGGCGATCACGCCGAGGTCGTGCGTCACCAGGATGACCGCCATGCCCAGGCGCTCGCGCAGGCCGTCGATCAGCTCCAGGATCTGCTTCTGCACGGTCACGTCGAGCGCGGTGGTCGGCTCGTCGGCGATCAGCAGCTTGGGCTCGTTGGCCAGCGCCATCGCGATCATCGCGCGCTGGCGCATGCCGCCGGAGAGCTGGTGCGGGTAGTCCCGGGCCCGCTGCTGCGGGGAGGGCATGCCGACCAGCGAGAGCACCTCGACCGCGCGGTCCAGGCCCTCGGACTTGCTGGCCCCGCGGTGGATCCGCACCGACTCGGCGATCTGCTTGCCGATGGTCATGGTCGGGTTCAGCGAGGTCATCGGATCCTGGAAGATCATCCCGACGTCGTTGCCCCGGACCTTGGCCATCTGCTCGTCGTCCAGCTGCAGCAGGTCCCGGCCGTCCAGGAAGATGCTGCCGTCCGGGCTGGAGCCGCCGTTGGGCAGCAGCCGCATGATCGACATGGCGGTCATGGTCTTGCCCGAGCCGGACTCGCCGACGATGCCGATGGTCTCGCCGGCCTCGACGGTGAAGCTGATGCCGTCGACCGCTTGGACGACCGAGCGCTTCAGCTTGATCTGGGTGTGGAGGTTCTGGACCTCTAGAAGTGCCATGGCCGTCTCACCGCTTCTGGAGCCGGGTCTCGAAGGCGTCGCGCAGGGCGTCTCCGATGAAGTTGCAGGAGATGATGATCAGCACGATGGACACGCCCGGCGGATAGATCATCCACCAGTAGTTCTGGTCCAGGTAGCTGGATCCGTTCGCGAACATCCCGCCCCAGTCGTCGTTCGGCGCCTGCAGGCCCAGCCCGATGTAGCTGAGCACGGACAGCGCGAAGACCGAGTTGGCGATCGACAGCGAGGTGTTCACGATCGTGGTGCCGATGGTGTTCGGCAGGATGTGCCGGAAGATGATCCGCGGGCTGCGCCCGCCCATCATCCGGCAGGCCGCCACGTAGTCGCGCACCTTGATGGTCAGGGTGTCGCCGCGGGTCAGGCGGGTCAGGCTGAACCAGCTGGTCAGCGCGATCACCATGATGAACACCGTCTTGGTCCGGCCCAGTGTGGAGGCCAGGTAGATCAGCGCGAAGATCAGCGGGATCGACAGCAGCGCGTCGATGGTCCGCATCATGATCGAGTCGATCCAGCCGCCGACGTAGCCCGCGACGGCGCCGTAGAGCATGCCGATCACCGAGGCCAGCACGCCGGAGGCGATGCCGATCTCCAGCGAGATCTGGCCGGCCTTCATCAGCTTGCCGAGCTCGTCCACGCCGTTCTGGTCGGTGCCCAGCGGATGGCTGGGGCCCGGCGGCAGGGTGATCTCGTCCATCTGCACGTGCGAGGTGTTGCCGTGGTAGACCAACGGCCCGAAGAAGCACAGCAGGACGTAGAAGACCAGCACGCCGAAGGCGACCACGGCCAGCCGGTTCTCCAGGAAGACCTCCAGACCGCGGCGGAACATGGAGCGGGCCTTCTCGGTCGGCTCCAGGCCCAGCATCTGCTCGGTGGTCGGGACGTCGTCCCCCATCCCGGGGGCCTCAACGATGATCTCGTCCATCAGGTGAGCCTCACTCGTGGGTCCAGGGCGGCGTAGGAGATGTCGGCCACCAGCGACCCGATGACCGTCACCAGCGCCGTCAGCATGGTGGTGCCCAGGACGATCACGAAGTCGTTCTGCAGCGCGGCGTTGATGGTCAGCACGCCGATGCCCTGGATGTTGAAGATCTGCTCGACCAGCAGCGCACCGCCGACCAGGGTCGGCAGGGACAGGCCGATCAGGGTCACCATCGGGATCATCGCGTTGCGCAGCACGTGCCCGTAGAGCACGCGGCGCTTGGTCGCGCCCTTGGCGATCGCCGTGCGCACGTAGTCCTGGGTGATCTCGTCCAGCATCGAGGAGCGCATGTACCGGCTGTATCCGGCCACCCCGCTGACCACCAGCGTGGCCACCGGCAGGATCATCTGCGAGGGCTGGCTGAACGCGGCGTGGAAGGAGTCGATCTGGGTCGCGATCGGGATCACGTGGAACTGCACCTGGAACAGGTCACGCAGCACGACGCCGAGGAAGAACACCGGCACCGCGTAGGCGATGAAGGAGAACGTGGTGATGGTGTAGTCACTCGCCGAGTTGCGACGGGTCGCCTGCACCACGCCCAGCGGGACCGAGAGCAGGATGGTGAAGAACAGCGCCAGGCCGACGATGTAGATCGACTGCCCCAGCGTCTCCTTCAGCAGGTCGTTGACACTCTGGTTCTTCTGGTAGCTGTACCCGAGGTCGAAGTGGACCACGAGCCGGTCCAGCCAGTTCCAGTACTGCACGACCAACGGCCGGTCCAGGCCCAGCTTGTGGTTCAGCGTGGCCAGGCTCGTCGGGTTGTAGTTCTTCCCGAGCATCGCCCGCGCCACGCCGTTGGGCATCAGGTGCATCATGCCGAACGTGGCGATCGAGACGATGAACAGCGTGACGATCGACTGGAAGAAGCGGCGGATCAGGTAAGTGGTCACCGCGACCCCCCGCCGGGGGTCGCGGTGACGTCAGTGCGCTGTGTCACTGGGTGTAGTACCAGAACTCAGGCTCGAAGCCCTGGAACGCGTCCTGACCGGAGTCGTGGAAGTTCTTCGCCACAGCCCACGGCCAGATGTTGTTGTGCATCCAGATCAGCGGCAGGGAGATGCTCGAGGCGTAGGCCTCGTAGTCGTACCACGCCTGGGGGTCGCTGCTCTTGATGGTCTTGGCCACCGCGGCGTCGAACTTCGGGTCCGAGAAGGAGAAGATGTTCGAACCCGCACCGGTGGTCAGCAGCGAGTCGGTCGTCGGCTGCAGGGAGAACACCCAGCCGCCGTACAGGATCGCGTCCCACTGGCAGCCGGCCGGGGTGCTCGTCGAGCAGCCGACCAGCTCGCCGCCCAGGGTGTTCTGGGTCTTGGTCACCACGTTGACGGCGATACCGGAGCCGGCGGCCGCCTGCTTGTAGGCCGCGAGCACGGTGTCCAGGGCCGGGTGGGCCGACGGGTACTCCAGCGTGAACTCGGCCTTGTCGCCGGCGTTGATGCCCGCGCCGCACTGGTTGTCACCGGTACCGGGGCTCTTGCAGGTCGCCGGGTTGGTCGACAGGTCCCAGCCGTGCGCCTGCATCAGGGACTTGGCCTCGGAGGGGTCGTACTTCGCCGCGGCGGCCTTGGCGGCCGGGGACAGCGTGTTGCCGTCCGGGTAGCCTGGGACGACGCCGGTCGTCGGGTAGCCCCAGCCGTGGTACGGGCCGTCGATGGCGCCCTGCTGGTCCATGTCGTCCTGCAGCGCCTTGGTGAAGTAGGCCTGCTTGAACAGGTTCCCGTGGGCCTTGGACCCGAAGTTCACCTGGTAGTAGCCGATCGAGTCGAGCAGCGCGCCCTTCTCGACGTTGTACCCGGCAGAGGCCAGCGGGTTGCCCGCCTGCAGGTCCTTGCCGTTGTACTGCGGGGTGTCGGCGCTGGGGTAGACGCCGATCTGCAGCGCGTTCGCGGCGCTGGAGCCGGCCTTCAGGGACGTCCACTCGGCGTCCGGGCTCTGGAAGGCCTCGAAGTCGACCTCGTCCAGGTAGGGCTTGTGCTCACCGGTGAACTTGGCGTTCGGGACGATGGAGAAGGCGCCGGAGGTGGCGTTGAAGTCCTTCAGGACCCACGGGCCGTCGACGATCTTCCACAGCGGGTTGCTGGCGAAGGTCTTGACGTCCTTGCCGGCCGTGTTCAGGTACTTGAAGACCGCGTCGCAGTCGGCCTGCAGCGTCGGGGACGTGAGGGTGTCCGTCGAGCACTTGCCCTTGGTTCCGTTGCCGTCGGTGACGTCCCAGGCCAGCGGCATCGGCGTGACCGTCTGCAAGGCGTTGCCGACGATGTAGTTCTGGTTGTACTGCTGGTCGAACGTGATGCTGATGCTCGAGTCCGAGACCGTCGTGGACTTGATGTTGTCCGGGAGGTAGTTCACGCCGGCGGCCTGGTTCGGCGGGCTGTAGTAGCCCGACTGCTTCTCCTCGGCCTTCAGCATGTTCAGCCAGAACTGGACGTCCTGGCCGGTGACCTTCTCACCGTTGCTCCAGCCCCACGTCGACTTCAGCGGGACCGTGACGGTCAGGCCGTCCGCGCTCCAGGTCGGCTTGTCCGCCGGACCCATGTCGTAGTTGACGGCCAGCTTGTCGTTCAGACCGACGAAGTACAGCGGGCGGTAGAAGAAGTACTGGAACTGGCCGGCGTTCGAGGTGCTCAGCTGGTCGCTGGTCATGAACGGCCAGATGGCGTCCGGGCTGGTCCCCGGAGCCCACTCCGCGACGTGCGCGACGCCGCCCTGCTTGGCCGGCGCGCTGGAACTGGTCGCCGTGGTGACCGGGTTCGTCGCGTTGTTGTCGCCGCTGCTCTTCTTCGAGCTGCCGCAGGCGGCGGCAGTCGCGACGACAGCGAGCACGCCCGCTATCGCCACGATTTTTCGGGTATTTCTGACGGCCATGGAGCCCTCCCCTTCGACGGAGCCGGCTCGGTGTGTGGATCCGGGCCGGTCGCGGTTTGTGAGCGCGCCCGACAGCACGACGAAGACAGGCAGTGGCGCCGAGGGTGGCTCACGACCACTCCTGCATACAGTGGCCTAACAAGGGGGGAAAAGCGATCACGGATCGGCAACAAAATCGATGTCAAATGACCTACGGACCTGCTACGGGCGTATGTCCGGGGGAATTAACAAGATCGATACCGATAGCCAAAGGATCTTCGTTTTTCAAGATCCTTTCGGCGTTACCGCAGGTAAACCGGCACTGCCGGAGACCCTGTCGATATCCACCTATTACCATCGGGGGAACCGTGCCGTAAAAGTATACGAACCCCCGCATCCTCTCCACCGGGGCCCGGCAAGGGTCCGGCAAGGGATGAGGGGGTTCGAGGGAGGGGATGTCCCGAGGCGGGACACTTGTCCCTAAAGCATCCGCGAGGCCTCCACGGCCCAGTAGGTGAGGACCGACGTGGCCCCGGCCCGGCGCACGGAGGTCAGCATCTCCATGATGGTCCGCTCCCGGTCCAGCCAGCCGTTGGCGGCCGCGGCCTCGACCATCGAGTACTCGCCGGACACCTGGTAGGCGACCACCGGCACCTCGGACATGTCCGCCACCTGACGCACGATGTCCAGATAGGACATAGCGGGCTTGACCATGACCATGTCCGCGCCTTCCTCGATATCGAGGCGGACTTCGCGAAGGGATTCGCGGGCATTGGCCGGATCCTGCTGATAAGAACGCCGGTCACCCTGCAGGCTGGACTCCACGGCATCGCGGAACGGACCGAAGAAGGCACTGGCGTATTTCGCGGAATAGGCGAGGATGCCGGTGTCCTGCAAGCCCGCTTCGTCCAATGCGCGCCGGATATAGGCGACCTGTCCGTCCATCATCCCGCTCGGGCCGACCATATGTGCGCCGGCCTCTGCCTGCCGGACACCCATTTCCGCATAGCGTTCCAGGGTCGCGTCGTTGTCGACCGTGCCGTCTTCCCGGATCACTCCGCAATGTCCGTGATCGGTGAATTCATCCAGACACAGGTCCGACATGATCACGGTACGGTCCCCGACCTCGTCGCGGACCTCCGCGATGGCGCGCTGCAGGATCCCGTCCGGGTCGGTGCCGGCCGTGCCGTGCGCGTCCTTCTCCGCCGGGACGGCGAAGAGCATGACGCCGCCGATCCCCTCCGCGGCCGCCTCGGCCGCGGCCTTCCGCACCGACGCCAGGGTGTGCTGCAGGACGCCGGGCATCGACGCGATCGGCGTCGGCTCGCTCACCGTCTCCTTGACGAACAGCGGGAGGATGAAGTCGGCGGGATGCAGCCGGGTCTCGGCGGCGAGGCGGCGCATGGCCGCGGTGGTACGCAGGCGACGGGGGCGGTCCAGCGGGAAGCTCATACATTTGAGGGTACTCGCGGTTTTTCGGCCACGAGGCACGACTGCGTGCTCTGTGCGGAATCAGACACAGAGCACCCGGGATATCAAAAGAGCGCGGCGGCCGACTCAGTCGACGGCGTCGTCGTACTCCTCGTCCAGTTCCTCGTCGTCGACGATGTGCATGGCCGCCTCCTCCGCGGAGGCCGCGCCGCCGTCGATGCCGACGTCCTGCGCCGACAGATCGGCGTTGCCGCCGGAGTGCGACCCCTCGTCCGGCGCCATCAGCCGGCCCGAGCGCCGGCCGCCGACCTGGTCGCCCATCAGCTCGCCGTCGCCGCCGGCGTAGTCGCCGAGGCCGTCCCAGTCCTCCGGCAGGTCCGCGACGTCCGGCAGCTCCTCGGCCAGACGCTCGTCCATGGTCTCCGGATCGCGCAGCGCCATCGGCCGCTCCGGCGGCGAGTAGCCGGTGTCCAGCTCGTCCGGACCCGAGATCAACGTGTCGGAGCCGTCCAGCTGCTCCAGCGGGTCCTGGGCGTCCGGATCCGGCTGCGGCAGGTAGACGTCGTCCGCGAAGCCACTGCTCATGCGACTACCTGACCACTTCCGCCCCACGGGCGCAACTCATTGCCGCGAGGCTTCTCAGCGCGCGGAGCGCCGCCGTCCCCCGGGCCTGCGCTCGGAGGGCCGGTAGAGCGGTTCGCCCGCGCTCAGCGCGGAGACCCGGCGGGACTCGCCGAAGGCGGCCAGCGCGTCGGCCAGCGCGGTCACCGACGCCGAGGGCGCCATGACGTCCACGCGCAGTCCGTGTTCCTCCGCGGTCTTCGCGGTCTGCGGGCCGATGCACGCGATCACCGTCGCGGCGTGCGGCTTGCCGGCGATCCCGACCAGGTTGCGGACCGTGGAGGAGGAGGTGAACAGGACCGCGTCGAAGCCGCCGCCCTTGATCGCCTCGCGGACCTCGGCCGGCGGCGGCGCGGCGCGCACCGTCCGGTAGGCGGTCACGTCGTCCACCTCCCAGCCCAGCTCGATCAGGCCGGCGATCAGGGTGTCGGTCGCGATGTCCGCGCGCGGCAGGAAGACCCGCTCGATCGGGTCGAAGACCGGGTCGTAGGCCGGGAAGTCCTCCAGGAGCCCGGCCGCCGACTGCTCGCCGGAGGGCACCAGGTCCGGCTGCACGCCGAAGGCGACCAGCGCCTGCGCCGTGGCCTCGCCGACCGCCGCGACCTTTATCCCGGCGAACGCGCGGGCGTCCAGGCCGTACTCCTCGAACTTCTCGCGGATCGCCTTCACAGCGTTCTGCGACGTGAACGCGACCCACTCGTAGCGGCCGGTCACCAGGCCCTTGACCGCGCGCTCCATCTGCTGCGGGGTGCGCGGCGGCTCCACGGCGATGGTCGGCACCTCGTGCGACACCGCGCCGTAGGTGCGCAGCCGGTGGGACAGCCCCTCGGCCTGCTCCTTGGTGCGCGGCACCAGGACCTTCCAGCCGAACAGCGGCTTGGTCTCGTACCAGGACAGCGCGGCCCGGTCGGCGACGGCGGCGCCGACCACCACGACCACCTCGCCGCCGGCCGCGATCAGCGCGGAGGCCTCGATCGCGACCCGGGCCAGGGTGGAGACCACGGTGCGCTGGGTGGTCATCGAGCCGTCGGCGGTCACCGCGACCGGGGTGGTCGCCTTGGCCAGACCGGTGGCCTGCAGGGCAGCCGCGGCCGCCTCCAGCAGGTGCGCCGGGCCCACCATCACCAGGGTCTCGTGCGCGCCGAGCGGTCCGGCACCGGGCTTGCCCGCGGAGTCCGCGACGTCGGCCAGCGAACGGATCCGAACGCCGCCCTGGCCCGAGGAACGGCCCAGCGGGATGCCGGCGTACAGCGGGACCGCGGTGGAGACCGCGACGCCCGGGACTATCTCGTAGACCACGCCGGCCTTGGCGCACAGCGCGGCCTCGGCCGCGACCACGCCCGACAGGCCCGGGTCCCCGGAGGTCAGCCGGACCACGCGGCGGCCGGCGGCGACCTCGGCGAGCAGGTTCTTCATCCGCGAGGCCGGGGTCAGCGAGACCGTCGCGTCCCCGAGCTCGCCCAGCTCGCCCCGCTCGTTCTCGGCCACCGGCACCAAGGTGGCGTCCGGGTTCAGGTGTGGCGCCAGCCGCTCCAGCAGCACGGCCTCGGCGGCGATCACGTCAGCGCCCCGCAGCAGCGCCACGGCGCGCAGGGTCAGCAGCTCCGGGTCACCCGGGCCGGCACCGACGAAGGCCAGCAGCGCCGTCGTCGCACAGGAATCGAGCGCAGAGGCCGAACCTCGCTGTGTAGTCGTCACCATGCCTGCCTCACCCCCACCGTCCGTCTTGTCATTTTGCGCGGAAACCCCCGGCGCGCCGCCTACAGCGCCCTCCAGGACTTCGAGCACCTTCACCATCTCCGTCACGCGCCGGCCTCCATGAGCTCGGCCGCGCCCTCGGCGAGCAGTGCCTCGGCGACCCGGCGTCCCAGTGCTTCGGGCTCATCGACTTCACCGGTCCGGGAAAGCCGCAGGCCGCGGGACCCGCTGACGGTAGCAACCACTCCGGTCAACGACAAAACGTTGTCATCCAAGGCGATCGCGTGGCCACCCACCGGAGCCGAGCAGCCGGCCTCCAGCACCGCCAGCATCGTGCGCTCGGCGACCACCGCGGCGCGGGTGGCCGGATCGTCCAGGACCGCCAGCACGCCGGCCAGGTCCGGGTCCGCGCACTCCACGGCCAGCGCGCCCTGCCCCGGCGAGGGCAGCATCACGTCCGGTCCGAGGACCTCGGTCGCCTCCTCGGCGCGGCCCAGCCGCTGCAGGCCGGCCAGCGCCACCACGACCGCGTCCAGGTTGCCGGTGCGCACGTGGTTCACGCGTGTGTCGACGTTGCCGCGGATCGGCACGACCTCCAGGTCCGGCCGGATCATCTTCAGCAGCGCCATCCGCCGCGCCGCGCCGGTCCCGACCTTCGCGCCGGCCGGCAGGTCGGCCAGTTTCAGGCCGTCCCGCGCCACCAGCGCGTCGTTCACCGCCGCGCGCTCGGTCACCGCCGCCAGGTGCAGCCCGACAGGTGCCGCGGTCGGCAGGTCCTTCAGCGAGTGCACCGCGAAGTCGACGGTGCCGGCGTACAGCGCGTCCCGCAGAGCGTTGACGAACACGCCGGTACCGCCGATGACGGACAGCGCCTCGCGCGAGGTGTCTCCGTACGTGGTCACGTGGACGAGCTCCACGGGGCGCCCGGTGGCCGCGGTCAACGCCTCGGCGACCATCCCGGACTGGGCCAGGGCCAGGGCGCTGGCCCGGGTACCCAGCCGCAACGCCCGATCAGGACCGGGGGAAGGCGACCCTTGGTCGCCCGGACTCCCGCTCATGCTGACACCTCATTCGTCGTGCCCGCGGCGTTCGCCGCGCTGACGGCCTCCACCGAGGCCGGATCGAGGCCGAAGAGCTCACGCAGCGCCTCGGCGTAGGAGGACCCGCCGGGAGCGCCGGCGAGTTGTTTCACGCGCACCGTCGGCACGTGAAGAAGCTTGTCGACCACCCGCCGCACGGTCTGCTCGACCTCGGCGCGGTCCTTGTCGCTCAGGCCCGGGGTCTTGCCCCGCAGCCGGTCCAGCTCGGCCCGGACCACATCGGCGGCCATCACCCGCAGCGCCGCGACGGTGGGCGCGACGGCCTCCGCCCGCTGCGCGGCAGCGTATGCCTCGACCTCGCCGAGCACCAGGTCGCGGACCGCGCCTATCTCCTGGGCGGCGCCGGCGGCCTGCGCGCTGCCGTCCTCGGCGACCCGCTCCAGGTCCACGACGTGCACGCCGGCCAGGTCCCGGACCGCCGGATCGACGTCGCGCGGCAGCGCCAGGTCGACCAGCGCCACCGGGTGGCTGTGCGCGGCGCGGTTCAGCATCTCGCCGCTGATCACGTAGCCCGGCGCGCCGGTGCAGGCGACCACCAGGTCGGCCTCCCCCAGCGTCGGCACGATCTCCGCCAACGGCACCGCGACGCCGCCGTACTGCGCCGCCAGATGATCGGCGCGCTCCTGAGTCCGATTCGCCACGACCATATGACGAACCCCGGCCCGATTCAGTGACGCGGCCGCCAGCGCGGCCATCGAACCGGCGCCGATGATCAGCACCCGCAGATCGTCGGGGCCCTGGACCCCGAGCGCCTGGTAGGCGGCGTCCAGCGCGACCGAGACCACCGACTGCCCGGCCCGGTCCAGGCCGGTCTCGCTGTGCGCGCGCTTGCCGACGCGCAGCGCCTGCTGCATCGCGTCGTTCAGCGCGCGCCCGGCGGTGCCGTGCTCCTGGGCGGTGGCCAGGGCGGTGCGGATCTGGCCGAGGATCTGCGGCTCGCCGACCACCATCGAGTCCAGGCCGCAGGCCACGGTGAACAGGTGCTGCACCGCGCGGCCGTCGTAGTGCACGTACAGGTGCTGCGTCAGCTCGGCCGGCTCCACGCCGGTGTGCAGCGACAGCAGTTCGGTGATCTCGGTCACCGCGGCGTGGAACTTGTCGACGCCGGCGTAGACCTCGATGCGGTTGCAGGTGGCCAGGGCCGCGGCCTCGTGCACGTTCGGGGACGCGGCGAGGTCGGCCAGGAGTTTGCCGGTGCGCTCGGTGCTCAGGGCCGCGCGCTCCAGAAGCGCGTGCGGTGCGGACCGGTGGGACAGTCCTACGGCTAGAAGGCTCACGAGGGGATCCCGGTGTCGATCAAGGAGTCGAGGGCTGGACGGCCGGAGGAGGAGGCCTTGGAGGATCCGCCGGCGGTCTTCCCGCCGCCGTCGGACTCCGCCGGCTCGCTCCCGGCCTGCGGCAGCGCGTGCCCGCCCTTGCGCTGCTCGTGGAAGGCGAGGATCTGCAGCTCGATGGACAGGTCCACCTTGCGCACGTCCACGCCCTCGGGCACGTTCAAGACCACCGGCGCGAAGTTCAGGATCGAGGTGATCCCGGCCGCGACCAGACGGTCGGCGACGGGCTGGGCGGCGGCTGCCGGAGTCGAGATCACGAAGATCGAGATTCCAAGGCCGCGGATCGCCGATTCCAGTTCGTCCGCATGCCGGACGCGCACCCCGGCCACCACCGAGCCGGTGAGGGCGGGGTCGGCGTCGAACAGGGCCGCCACCCGGAAGCCGCGGGAGGCGAACCCCCCGTAGTTGGCCAGCGCGTGGCCCAGGTTGCCGATGCCGATGATGGCCACGGCCCAGTCCTGGGTCAGGCCCAGCTCGCGGGAGATCTGGTAGACGAGGAAGGAGACCTCGTAACCGACCCCGCGCGTCCCGTAGGAGCCCAGGTAGGAGAAGTCCTTGCGGAGCTTGGCGGAATTGACCCCGGCCGAGGTCGCCAGCTCCTCGCTGGAGACCGTGATGATCCCCCGCTCCTGCATGCTGATCAAGGCCCGCAGGTAGACCGGCAGCCGCGCGACGGTGGCCTCCGGGATGCCCTGCCGGTGGGAGCGCAGCGAGGAACCGTTGCCGGAACGGGAGTCCGAACCGGTGCCGCCCGACGCGTTGCTGCTCGTGCTGGCCACGCTGCTCCTCATCGCGCTCGCGCCCGGCGTTGCCGTCGTGCTGTGGATCTGCATAATCCTGGCCGCACCGGTCTCAGGCCCGAAAAGCGGTGCCCTGGCCACGACGGCCGTGGAGGCGTCCGCGCAGTGCTTGCGCGCTTGTTCCTCCTGCCATGCACGATAGGCGTTTGTGAACGCACGCACAAAGTCTCGTGGGTCACCCGGGGCCGAGATGTCCCAATTGTCAGCACAACTGAAGGCCGAATAGTTACCAAACCGGGCACGCCAGTGCTGTGGATCACTCTGCTCCAGAGCTTTCTCCGCCCCGGCGCGGCCCGGCGCTCAGCCCTTCGCGGCCTGTCCGATCGCCTTGCGGAGCCGATCGGCGTCGACCCGCCAGAAGTCGTGTCGCGCGCCGTTCACCAAAGTGACGGGGATCTGTTCCCAGTATTCGGCTTTCAGCGCCGGGTCGAAATCCTCGGCGGTGATGTCGAGCTCCTCGACGTCGGCACCGGTCTGGGCGGCGACCGCGAGCACGGTCGCGCGCGCGTCGTCGCACAAGTGGCACCCCGGCTTGCCGACGAGGGTCACGGTCACGGGGGCGCCGCCGGAGCGCTTGAAGAGTCTCATCACAGCAAAAGCCTACGGAGAACACGCACACGACATCTAACAGTCACGCAGGGGGCTTAGGCTTGGCACCATGGGCACCGAGACTGCTGGGCGCACTGTGACTGCCGGGCGCACTGTGCACTCCGCGGCGTTCTTCGACCTGGACAACACCTTGGTCCAGGGCGCGTCCCTGTTCCACCTCGCCCGCGGCCTGACCGCGCACGGCATGGTGACCAAGCGCGAGATCGCCGGCCACGCCCTGCGCCAGGTGCGCTTCCGGGTCTTCGGCGAGCAGTCCGGGCTGCTGGACGACGTCCAGGAACACGCGCTGGACTTCGTCAAGGGCCACGAGGTGGCCCGCATGGAGAAGATCTGCGAGGCGGTCTTCGACGACTACCTGGCCGACAAGATCTGGCCCGGCACCCGCGCCCTGAGCGAGGCGCACCTGCTCAACGGCAAAGAGGTGTGGCTGGTCACCGCCGCGCCGATCGAGCTGGCCCAGGTGATCGCCCGGCAGCTCGGGCTCACTGGCGCGCTGGCCACCCAGCCCGAGGCGGTCCAGGGCGTCTACACCGGCCGCATCGCCGGCCCGCTGCTGCACGGCCCGGACAAGGCCCGCCAGGTCGCCCGACTCGCCCGGGAACGCGGTCTGGACCTGGCGCACAGCTACGCCTACAGCGACTCGGCGAACGACCTGCCGCTGCTGTCTCTGGTGGGGCACCCGGTGGCGGTGAACCCCGACCGCGCCCTGCGGCGACACGCGCGGCATCACGACTGGGCGATCGTCGACTACCGGACCACCCGGCGCGCGCGGCCCGGTCTGCCGGTCGCCGGTGCCGCGGCCGCGGTGGGCGCGGTGGCCGCCGGCGCCGCGGCGGCCGCGGTGCACTGGGCCGGCGAGCGTGACTGACGGCGACTGAGAGCTACGGCTCGTCACCGTCCGTCGATCGAGGTGCGCATGCCCTCCGACCTCCCGAAGGTCCCCTGCGCAACCCTTGCACGAGACCCCTCGAAGTCCTCTAAAGTCCTCCGGACACACGTGGTCCAGTGAGCGGACCTAAACCGGACTTCCTGTACAAGAGGGCGTTTCCTGTGGGTGTAATAGCCGGAATCACCCGCACGGGTCCACCCTGATTCCGTACGATGGGGAACCCTACGATCGGTGATCGGAGCGGAACACTCTGCTACTAAGGGTTTCTCAATGAGCTACAAGGCCAGCTGAACCAGGCCCGCTATAGAACCGAGCCACGGGAGACACGTGTACCGGGACAACTTCGGACTCAACGGATACAGCGCGAAGGTGGGTGGCGACCCGTTCGCCCGCACCGGCTCGCTGTCCACGCAGGTGCTGTCCACGCACGTACCGATGCCGATGCCGACGCCGGCGCCGCTGCTGGACCGCCAGGAGCGCGGCCTGCTCATGCTGCGCGAGGCCATCCGGGTCGTGGCAGGCGACGGCGGCGGGCGCGGCGCGCACGCCGCGGGCACCCGGTCGGGAAGCGGCGCCCGCCACGGCGGGGGCTCGGGCACCGCGGACCGCGCCGGCGGCCCGGTCGCCGGCGACGGCGAGTCCGAGGCGATGGTGCACCTGGTCCGCCAGGCCCAGGAGGGCAGCGCCGACGCCTTCGGCGAGCTCTACCGCATCTACTGCGACACGGTCTTCCGGTACATCTACTACCGCGTGTCGACCCGCGCCCTGGCCGAGGACCTCACCAGCGAGACCTTCGTGCGCGCGCTGCGCCGCATCACCACCTTCAGCTGGCAGGGCCGGGACTTCGGGGCCTGGCTGGTGACCATCGCCCGCAACCTGGTGGCCGACCACTTCAAGTCCAGCCGCCACCGCATGGAGGTCTCCACCGGCGAGATGCTCGACTCCAACGAGGTCGAGGCGTCCCCGGAGGACTCGGTGCTGGAGCACCTGTCCAACGAGGCCCTGTTGGACGCCGTCCACCGGCTCAACGACCAACAGCGGGAGTGTGTCACGCTCCGTTTCTTACAAGGACTCTCCGTAGCGGAGACGGCCGACATCATGGGCAAGAACGAGGGCGCGATCAAGACGCTCCAGTACCGCGCGGTGCGCACGCTTGCGCGACTCCTGCCGGCCGAAGCCCTCTAATACTCCTAAACCAGGACCACCCGTATGCGGGACACGCCGTAACCCCCAAACTGGGACGGTCGTTTTCCCAGTAGCGGTCCAACAACTCACTCTGAAGGGTGAATGGGGGGCCGAAAGACATGCCGGTGGAAGCCGGGGGCACAACCTTTGTCGTCTGTCGGTGTCTAACACTGCGGCGAGCATCGTCACCTACTGACGAAGGCGGCGGTGGGCGACGGGTGGGGCTTCCCTGCGAACGGGACAGGAAGGATGACACATGGCCGCAGCATTCGGCGAGCGCCAGCGGGCCGAGCAGTTCGCCAGGCTGCTTGACGGTCTCGACGGCTCGCGGGACGGCGGCTCGGGTGTCGCCACGCTCATCCCGCCCCAGAAGGCCGACCCCGAGCTCACAGCGATGCTGCGGGTGGTCGAGAGCGTCATCGACGAGGGCCGCGCGCACGCGCCCACGGTGCGCCCGGCGTTCCGCGAACAGCTCGGTGCCCGCCTGCACCGCGACTTCCTGGTCCTGTTCAACGCGGACGTGGACGGCGGACCCGGCGACGGCGACGTGCTGGTGCGCGGCCGCACCCCGTGGCGGCGCCGGCTGATCGGCGGCGGCGTGGCGTTCGGCGTGCTGTCCGGGGGCCTGGGCGGCGTGGCGTGGGCGGCATCCAGCGCACTGCCCGGCGACCCGCTGTACGGCGTCAAGCGCAGCCTGGAGAACATGCGGGTCTCGGTCTCCGGCTCCGACCTGGAGCGCGGCGAGCAGTACCTGGGGCAGGCCAAGACCCGCCTGGAGGAGATCCACAAGCTGCTGGGCCGGCATGACTCGAACGTGGACGGCTCCGACTCCAGCAAGCTCATCGCCGAGACCACGGACAACCTGTACAAGGACGTCGACAGCGCCGGGCAGCTGCTGGCCCCGCTGGCCGAGTCCGGCGACACCGAGGCGCTGACCAACCTGCAGAACTTCCTGACCGTCTACCAGCCGCAGGTCCAGGACCTGGAGACGCTGCTGTCGCCGGACACGCAGGACGAGGCGCGGCGCGTGGTGGCGCTGATGGACTCGCTGGACGCCCGGCTGACCACCGCCCAGGCGAACCTGGCCAGGCAGCGGGCCGCCCAGCAGCACCCGACCGGCTCGGACACCGGCGCGCACCGCGGCGGCGCCCTGCCGTCCACGCCGATGCCGACCGGGACGCCCTCCTCGCACCCGGCGCCGGGCCAGCACACCCCGAGCCCGGGCGGCCCGACCGGCACCGACTCCGCGGGCCCGACGACGGCGCCCAGCGCCAGCCCCTCCAGCGACCCGTCGAGCGTGCACGTCTCGGTGCCGATCGGCTCCAGCGGCACCACGCTGAGCGTGCCGCCGCTGATCAGCGGGCTGCCGCCGATCGGGATCACGCTCGGGAACACGGCGCCGGCCACCGGGCCGACCACCGGCGGGCCGCCGAACACCGACCCGAACCCGAACTAGACCGCCGGGCGGGCTGCGGGGTCGAAGACGTGATGAGCGGCCGGGCGCGATGCGCACCCGGCCGCTTCGTGTTTTCCCTGTTCCCGGTGGTCAGCTCGTCGAGACCGGCAGCTCAGGGCGCCCAGAGCGCCCTGAGCGCCCTGAGCGCCACTCCTTGAGCACGGCCAGACCGGCGACCAGCACCAGCGCGCAGCCGAGGAAGGCCAGCGGGATCTGGTCGCCGCCGCCATACACCGGACGCGCCGCGGCCCGGATGAAGACCGGCACGAGTGCGGCGACGGCGACCACGGCGAGCGCCACCGGCCAGACCGCGGACCGGTAGGCCATGATGCCGACGGCGGCCGCCCCGAGCGCGGCCAGGACCATGGCGTGGCGGTTCTCCGTGGTTCCGAGCGCCTGCAAGGCCCAGAAAGCCTTCATCAACGGCTCTCGATGTCCCTTGTAGTACCAGAAGGCGACACCGGCCGCGGTGAGCATCGAGACGATGCCGGGGACGACCACCGGCCGGGCGCGGACCCCGCGCACCGCGAACAGCGCGGCGGTCACGATGCCCGCGAGCAGCACTTCCTCCTGAAGCACTCTCTCTGTCCCGTCGCTCAGCGACAACGAGACCAGGAACACCCCCAGGGCCAGCGTCCTGGCGGCCCGCCACCAGCCGACGGTGATCAGCGCCAGGACCAGCAGCCAGAGTGCCGGTACTTCGGCCTCGAAGATGCTGCGCTGATAGTTGGGGGCGTACTTCACCACCGTCGGGTCCGTCCAGTCCCAGTAGGCGAAGGGGCTGTCCCGGACCGGCGCCAGGTACATGGCCAGCTGGGCCAGGCCCATGAACGCCAGCAGCGCGGTTCCGGCGATCGCCACGGCCCGCACCATCTCGCCGGCCCGTGTACTCGCCGGGGAACCGCCGTCGACGGCGGAGCCCAGCCGGACCCGCATCCCGAGCCGCGCCAGGCTCAGCGCCTCCCGGAGCTCGGGCCACCGGCGCCCCTCCGCCGCGCCGTCCATCAACGCACTGAGGAGCTCCTCCTCCCGCGCGGCTCTATAGGACTTCGGCAGTATGCGCAGAAGCCCCCTATAGCGTCGCTCCAACTGTTCGCCGCTCATGCCGTCCCTCCCAGGGACGCACGCGGCACCCCCCGTTTCCGCAGCCGCTCGAGCGCCACCGCCGCCTGCCGCGCGAGCCGCTCCGCCTCGCCGGCGAGCACCTGCGCGCCGGCGTCGGTGAGGCGGTAGTAGCGGCGCAGGCGGCCCGAGACCGTCTCCTCGCGGTCCAGGACCAGCAGGCCCTCGCCGGACAGCCGGTCCAGTGCGCCGTAGAGCGTGCCCACGCGCAACTCGGTCCGGCCGTCCGACAAGCGGGCGACCTCCTGGATGATCCCGTATCCGTGCAGCGGTCCGTCGACGAGCGCGGTCAGGATCTGGAACGTCTGCTCCGTCCGGCTACTCGATGAACTCATGGTCGATATATATCGGCTGCCGAGCTATCGGGGCAAGCCCCGCGGCCAGCCCGGCCGCCCCGCCGACCAGGACCACGGTGCGCACCCCGAGGCCGGCCAGTTCGTCCAGCAGCGAGGCCTCGTCGGCGAGCAGGACCGCCACCGGGCCGTCCTCGCCGCGTCCGCGCCCGCCGACCGGCTCCCTCCCGGGCTCGGTTTCCGGCTCCATTCCCGACTCCAACGCCGGCTCCACCCCCGGCACAGACCGCGCCACCTGGCGCGGCACCGGCAGAAGCGCCCCGGCGCCGAACAGCTGGATCCAGCCGGGCACGTCGGCGGACTTCACCTGCACCCGGACCCGCTCGAAGGCCGCGGCGTCCAGGCCGCCGTAGCCGTGGCGCAGCACCCCGTCGTGCACGCCCTCGGACACGATCAGTCCCACCGACGCCGCGCTGTGCTCCAGCGCCTCGCGCAGCGGCCGGGCGTCGACCAGGCGGAAGGCCAGGTTGACGTCGTACCCGGCGTAGCCGTGCGCGTCGTGGTGCACCTCTCCGGCGTGCACCACCACGCGCAGCCGGAAACGCTGCCGCGCGCTGCGCTTGGCGTTGCCGCGCTCGAGCAGTTCGGCCAGCCGCGCCGGCATCCGGCCGAGCAGCAGGACCTTGGAGACCTCCGCCGAGACGAAGATCAGCACACCGTCGCCCCGGTCCTCCCGCACGGTCTGCCGCCACGGGATTCCGGAATCCTCGAATGCGTCGCGCAGCGTCTCGTAAAGCGCGGCGCGAATAGCCAGTTGATCGACGTTGTCCCTGTCCGGCCGCGTGAACGAGACCACGTCCACGACGACGATCGACCGGTGGGTGGGCAGATTGGTGACGGCTTGGGGAAGTGGCTGGTGGCTGATCGGTTGCGCATACCGCCCGTGGAAGCTGCGTGGTGTCCTACCAGCGCGACTACGCGGTTCCAGCGACGGATTCATGAGAACAGGTCCTTGATGACGACCCTCCGTGCCCCCCGACATGTATCGCAAGATACTCCGATGCGCAAGATCTCCGCACCAGCTATTTTACTAGTGCGGAAACGGATCCGTTAAGCATTAAAGCTATCGGCCGGCACTGACAAAAACCGGCCTCGAAGGACCCGCACATGCGGTTTCACGAAGTCACAAGTACGCGGTGCGAACTGCGCCCGGGGCGCGGCACCGGCCGGCGGCCCCGAAAAAGCCGGGAGAGCGTTGCCGGATAGTTATCAGTCGGCTACGCGACCGTTTTGCGCGACCTCGCGCAGGGCCTTTTCATCGAGCACGACGATGCGCTGCCGCGCGCTGCGGATGACGCCGGCCTCGCGGAGCGTGCGCAGGGAGCGGGCCAGGGCGGGCACGCTGACCCCGGCCCAGCACGCGACCTCCTCCTGGGTGAACACAGGACGGTCCTGCCCGGAGTCGGCGTAGGAGTGGATCTCCAGGAGCTTGTCGGCGACCGCGCCGAGCGCGACGGAGCCGTGCAGCTGGGTGCGGTGCCGGTCGGCGTCATGGAGGCGTTCGGCCAGAGTGCGGAGCAGCGCCCGGGCTATGGAGGGGGTGCGCTCCGCGAGGTCCATGAAGGCCTCGCCGCTCATCCCCCGCGCCTCGACGGTACTGCGGGCCCTGACGGTGGCGCTGCGCGGCCGCTCGGACAGGCTGGCCAGCTCCCCCACCACGTCCCCGGGCCCGCGGACCGCGAGGATCCGGGTGGCCCCGACGGTGCTGTGCTGGATCACCGAAACCCACCCGGACTGGATGAAGAACACCCGATGGGTGTCCTCCCCCTCGCCGGTCAGCGAATCCCCGGCCCGGAACACCTGGTAGACGGTCCGCGAGCGGATCTCCTCGGCTGCCATAGCGTCGAGGAGATCCCAGAACCGCCAACCGTCTTCGTCACGCACCATTCCCCGCAAACTAGCCGAGCCCGGCCCGTAGGCAAAGCTCGGCCTGAGGAACAGCACCCGGCGTGCACAAGAATGTGCCCCCGTGACCCCCGTGTACCCCCCGGCATCCCCCACGGATCCCGAGTCCCCCGTGACCCCCCGGCCGCGCCCGCAGCTCCCCCCGGAGCTTCCCCCCTCCGCAGGCGCGACGCGGACTATCCTCGGGTTTTCCCTCGGGGTAAACCACGTCATCTGATAGGCACGGGACACCGTGCCGTGTGTCCGCGATCACAGCAGGTCGAGACTCTTCAGAAGGACACCGGTTTTCAGAAGAACACCGGTTTTCAGAAGAACACCGACCGGCGCTGCAACAGCAGCCGGTACAGCGTGTCCTGGATCGTCTCCCGCACCTGGTCGGTCAGGTCGAAGACGAGCATCGGGTCGTCGGCGGCGCCGGCGTCGTACCCGGTGGTGGCGATCGGCTCGCCGAAGGCGATGTGCCACTTCGTCGGCAGCGGCACCAGGCCGAGCGGGCCGAGCAGCGGGAAGGTCGGGGTGATCGGGAAGTACGGCAGCCCGATCAGGCGGGCCAGCGGCTTGAGGTCCGCGATCTTGGGATAGATCTCCTCGGCGCCGACGATGGACACCGGGATGATCGGCACGCCGGTGCGCAGCGCCGCCGAGACGAAGCCGCCGCGGCCGAAGCGCTGGAGCCGGTAGCGCTGTGAGAAGGGCTTGCCGACGCCCTTGAAGCCCTCCGGGAACACCGCCACGACCTCGCCGCCGCGCAGCAGGCGCTCGGCGTCGGGGTTGCAGGCCAGGGTGTGGCCCATTTTGCGGGCCAGCTCACCCACGAACGGCAGCGTGAAGACCAGGTCGGCGGCCAGCATGCGCAGGTGGCGGCGGGCCGGGTGGTGGTCTAGGAGCGCCACCTGGGTCATCAGCGCGTCCACCGGGACCGTGCCGGAGTGGTTCGCCACTATCAGGGCGCCGCCCTCGGACGGGACGTTCTCGATGCCGGAGACCTCGACGCGGAAGTACTTGTCGTAGAGCGGGCGCAGGGCGCCCATCAGGAGGTTGTCGTTGAGGTCCGGGTCGAAGCCGAACTCGTCGACCTCGTAGTCGCCGGTGACCCGGCGGCGCAGGAACGCCACGGCGCCAGCCGCCTTGGCCTCCCAGCCGCCTGAGGGGTGCTGGGCGTGCTCCGGGGCGTGCTCCGACGCTTGGGCTTGCTCCGACGCTTGCTCCGGGGCTAGCTCCGAGGCGTGTTCTGGAGCGTGCTCTGGAGCGGCATCCGCCTCGGACCGGTCCGCCACCTCAGTACCCCTTCGTCCAGCCGGGCACGACCGGCTTCAGGCCGGCGGCCTCGGCGTGCGCCCGTAGCGCCTCGGCGGTGGTGTGCCCCGGCTCCCAGCCCAGGCGCTCCTTGACCCGCGCGGTGTCCAGGACCCGGCCGTAGCGGACCATCGCCACCTGGTCGGGCGTGAAGTCGACGATGCCGGCCCGGCGGATCACGCCGCCGAAGAAGCCGGCGCCGAAGGACAGCACCGGGATGGTCGGGCGGCCCAGGCGGCGGGTGATCTGGGACAGCGGCATGGCGCCGTCGCCGGCCACGTTGTAGGTGCCCGGGTGCCCGCCCAGCGTGGCCAGCACCAGGGCCCGGACCGCGTCGGCGAGGTGCACGAACTGCAGGCGCGGGTCGTAGCCCAGCACCGTGGGCACCACCGGCAGGGTGAGGTAGTCCAGCAGCGGGGAGGCCACGCCGGGACCGGCGAACGGCGCGAAGCGCAGCACGGACACCGCCACGTCGGGGCGGCGCCGGGCGAAACCGCGGACGTACCCCTCGGCCTCCGCCACGTCCTTGCCGTAGCCGGAGGTCGGCGGCAGGTGCGGCGGTGTGTCCTCGGCGAACAGGGCCGGGTCGCGGGGCGCGCATCCGTAGACCGCGCCGCTGGACTTGACGACCAGCCGCTTCAGCCCCGGCGCCCGAGAGGCGGCGGCCAGCAGTTGCATGGTCCCGATGACGTTGCGTTCCTTCATCGCCGCCCGGCCGCCGGCCCGCGAGGGCAGGGGCTCCAGGCCCAGGTGGACCACGGTGTCGGGGTCCGTCTCGGCGATGAGGCGGGCGATAGCGGGGGAGCCGGAGGCGTCGGCCCCGTCGGCGCCCGCGACGAAGCGGACGCGGCCTTGCTCACGCAGGGCCTCGACGACGGACCGTCCCAGACGGCTGTCCGCACCGATCACGAGCACGCGACGGCCGCCGGACGGCTTGCCGTCCGCCCGAGTCCGACCCGCTGCTGCCATCGTCGCGGCCAACCCCCGACGCGCCGGCGCTACTTCTTCTTGTTGCGACGCTGGATGCGCGTCTTCTTGAGCAGCTTGCGGTGCTTCTTCTTGGCCATACGCTTACGGCGCTTCTTGATGACTGAGCCCACTCGGGTGCCCTCGCTCACTTGTGACAGGGATTCGCGACTGGCCCAGAGTACCTGGTCGTCCGGTCCCGCCACCAAACGCCCGTCGGCGCAGGGTCCCACGGACCCGCGGCGCAAGTCCGGCTGAAGGTTTCGGGGCCCTAAAGAGTGTCCGCCACGTAGGCGTCGCGCAGGTATTCCTGCACGGCTTGTTCGGGGACCCGGAAGGAGCGGCCCACCCGGACCGCGGGCAGTTCCCCGCTGTGCACCAAGCGGTACACCGTCATCTTGGACACCCGCATGACCTGGGCGACTTCGGCGACCGTGAGGAACTTGACCTCGGAGAGCCGCGCGGCGTCGCCGCCCGTGCGAGCGCTCCCGTGCATGTCGGATATCTCAGAAGCCATGTTATGAGGATAGGGGTGGATGATACATATGGGGAAGAGGATGCGGCATTCGTGTGATTTGCGGACTGTTACACCTGGGGTGGCCCGCTTACCCGCTGTGGGCCGCCGCACACGTCCCGGCGCGCCCGCCGCGTCCTGTTCCGGCCATCCTCAAGCGTCCCTCAGGCGCTCCCGACGCTCCGGCGCCCTATAAGCCGGCCCGAGCGAGTACGTACCGTGACATAGGCGTGTAGTGCCGGGGCGCGATGCCGTCGTCGAGCGGCACCGCCACCTGCACCACGCCCTCGGCCTCCCCGACGAACAGCGCCGGGTCGTTGGAGTCGGCGAACCCGATCGCGTCGATCCCGGCCTGCCCCGCCCCGCCGCACCAGCCGTGGTCGGCCACCACCAGGTCCGGCAGCGGCTCGCCGTCCCCGGCCAGCGACGCCAGCGCGGCCCGGATGGGCCGCGCGGAGTGCGTGTGCACCAGCGACCCGCCCTCGGCCGTCACCCCCACCCCGCCGAAGTAGGCGATGGACCGGCGCTTGCGCCCGACCTGCGCCGAGGCCTGATACGACCAGCCGGCGCCGGCCTCTATCACCTCGCACCCGGCCTCGCGCAGCCCGGCGGCGAAGGCCAGGTGCACGGCCAGCAGGGTGCTGGGATGCCCGGTGGCCAGCAGGACCCGCTGCCGCCGCTCGCGCGCCAGCCCGAGCCGGTCGGCGAACCGGTCCAGGCCGTCCAGCGTGCGGTCGACGTCGATGTGGTCCTGTCCCGAGCGATACTTCGGGTCCGCGGACACCCCGGCGCGGTCGGCCATCAGCTTCACGACGTCGCTCTGCGTCCACACCCGCTCCGGCTCCAGCCCGAACAGGTGGTACGGATCCCGCTCGGCGAACATCGCGTACTTGCGGAGGTTGTCCTCCCGCGGAGTCGCCACGGCACCGGCGATGCGGTGCGTCAGCAGGTGGTCCCGGAGTTCGTCGCGAGCGGGGGCGGCGGTCATAGGGAAAAAGTAACCCGGCTACACGTACCGCCGCCGCTCGTTGTGCCTACATCACATGTACGGCACCTATTCGGTCCGCAGAGCCACCACCGGATCGAGCCTTCCGGCCCGCCGCGCGGGCATCACCCCGAAGAACACCCCCACCGCGGCGGACACCCCGAACGCCAGCACGATCGACCACCACGCCAGGACCGCGGGCAGCGGTGTGAAGGCGGACAGTATGTAAGACACGCCTATACCGAGCCCGATCCCTATGACGCCGCCGATGCTCGTCAGCATCACGGCCTCCAGGAGGAACTGCGCCAGGATGTCGCGCTGGCGCGCGCCGAGCGCCTTGCGCAGCCCGATCTCCTTGGTCCGCTCCCGGACCGAGACCAGCATGATGTTGGACACCCCGACCCCGCCGACCAGCAGCGAGATGCCGGCGATCGCGGCCAGCACCAGGGTGAGCAGCGACAGGATCTTGCCGATGGTGCCGAGGATCTCGGTCTGGGACACCGCGGTGAACTCGTCGCCCCGGTACTTCTGTTTCAGCGCGTCGACCATCTTGGCGCCGGTGGCGTCCACGTCACCGGGGCTGTCGGCCTTGGTGGCGAAGCCTGAGATGGTCTGCATGCCGAACAGCCGCTGCGCGGCGGTGACCGGGATGTGCACCTCGCTGTCCGGACTCAGGCCGAAGGCACCGCCCTTGGCCTGGAAGAGCCCGATCACCCGGAACTCGACGCCGCCCATGTCCACCTGGCGGCCGATGGGATCGGTGTTCGGGAACAGCGCGGCGGCGGCGTCGGGGCCCAGGACGATCACCCGGCGCGCGGTGGCGATGTCGGCCTTGGAGACGTACCGCCCCTCGGCGACCGGCCGGTCGAAGACGTCGACGACGTTCGCCGTGGTCCCCTGCACCGTCGCGTAGAAGGTGTTGGTCCCGGCGCGCAGGTTCTCGGCCGACGCCAAAGAGACGGCGACGGCGTCGGGCCGTCCGAGCACCCGGTCCAGGTAGTCGGCGTCGGAGAGCTGGAGCCGGGAGATGGCCGGGGAGGTGCCGAGCTGGAACTTGCCGGGCGCGACGAACACGATGTTCGAGCCCAGACCCTCCACCTCGGAGGTGACCAGCTGCTTCGCGCCGCCGCCGATCGCGACCAGGACGACCACCGCGGCGACGCCGATCACCACGCCGAGCATGGTCAGCAGGGAGCGCAGGCGGTTGGCACGCAGGGCGTCGAAGGCGACGCGGAAGGATTCGGTGACTCTCATGAGGACTCCGGTGCTTCCGCTGTGCCCTCTATAAGGCCGTCCCTCACCCGGATGATCCTTCGGGCGCGCGCCGCGATATCAGCCTCGTGGGTCACCAGGACGACCGCGACTCCGCGTTCCTTGTTGAGCCGTTCCAGGATCCCCATCACCTCATCGCCGTTGACGGTGTCGAGGTTCCCTGTGGGTTCGTCCGCTAGAAGTAGTGCGGGTTCCCCTACTAGCGCTCGCGCTATAGCGACGCGCTGCTGTTCTCCGCCGGACATCTGCGTGGGCCGGTGCCCTATGCGGTGCCCCAGGTTCACGGCCTCCAGTGCCTCGGCTGCACGCCTTCTGCGTTCCGCCCTGCGTACTCCTCTATAGACGAGAGGCAGTGCGACGTTGTCCAAGGCTGTGGTCCGTGCCAGAAGCTGGAACGCCTGGAAGACGAACCCGATCGTCTGGTTCCTGAGTTCGGCCAGCTCGCTGTCGTCCAGCGTGCCGACATCGCGGCCCCGGACCAGGAGGGTGCCGGAGGTCGGCCGGTCCAGGCAGCCGAGCAGGTGCATCAGCGTGGACTTCCCGGAGCCGGACGGTCCGATGATCGCCGCGTAGTCGCCCTCTTCGATGGTCAGGGAGACGCCGCGCAGGGCGTCCACGGTGACGCCGTCCATGCTGTACGACCGAGTGACGTCTACCGCCTCTATTTCGGCCATGCCTTAGAGCTTCTGCCCGTCGTGGACCTTGTCGGCCCCCGAAGTGACGATCACGTCCCCGGCGTTCAGCCCCGACGAGACCTCCACCGTGGTGTCGCCCTGCGCGCCGAGCCGGACCACGTGCCGGTGCGCCTTGCCCGCGGTCACCAGCCACACCGTGTCCTGGTTGCCGTCGTGCACGATGGCCGCCACCGGCACCGCGAGCACATGCGGCTTGTTCGCGACCTGTAGGTCGGCCACGGCACTCATCCCGGGGCGCGGGACCGGGGCCGCGGAACCGTCGCCCAGCGTTCCGGCCCCCAAGGAGAGCCGGACCCGGTAGGTGACGCCGCCCCGGCTGGAGGCCTCGCCCTGGCTGTCGACGGAGATGACGGTCCCGGGGTAGTCGCCGTCGGGGACCGCGTCCAACTGCATGTCGGCGGTGACGCCCGGGGTGACCTGGAGGATGGAGGTCTCGTCGACCTGCGCGGTCACCGTCAGGGTCGAGGAGTCGGTGATGACCAGCAGCGGGGCCCCGGAGTCCACCGGGGACCCCTGGGAGATCACGGTGTCGTCCCCCGGGTCGGTGCTCCCGCCGGCCCCGGAGGCGGCGGATCCGAGGCTGCCGCCGGCCGCGCCGGCCAGCGCACCGAGGTTCCCGCCGAGCTGGGACAGCAAGGAGGAGACATCCACTCCGGAGGCACTGGCTCCGCCGACTCCGCTGCGCAGGGATATGTCCCCCGATATGGAGGCCTTGATAGTGAGGGAGTCCACTGTCTTCTGCGCTATAGCGACTGCGGCCTGTGTCTGGGTCCGTTGTGCATCGCTAAGGGAACCGATCACGTCCGATGCGGAGGCGATCCCGTTATTGAAGTTCGCGATAGTGGTCCGCACCTCGGAGGACGCTGTGGCGTACTGATTCCGCGCGCTGGTGATCTGGCTCAGGATCGACGCCTTGATCGCCGGATCGGCGATCTGGTTCGCGGTGGCCTGCGCGGCGTCGAAGGCCTTCTCAGCGTTCGCGTCGGCGTCGGCCTCCGACTGGGAGAAGTCCAGGACGCTGCCGCCGCCGGAGGACTTCTTGCCCTGCGCCGCGGCCTGGGCGTCCGCCGCCTTCGCGGCGTTCAGCTGGGCCTGCGCGTCCGGCGAGTCGATCTTCAGAAGGGTCTGGCCGGCGGTGACGTGCTGGCCGTCGGCGACCATCAGCTGGGCGACGGAGCCCGAGGCGGTCGCGTCGAGCGTGATCTGTGACTTCGGTGTCACAGTCGCCGGCGCCTCGACGACCTGGGTGACAGGTCCGTAGGCCACCGGCGCTTTGGTGATCCCGGACGGAGTACCGCTACCACAGGCGCTCAATCCGGCGACGAGTAGAGAACTGAGAACCAACCCCGCTATTGCCGTGCCACGTTTGGTCACGTCCCCAATGTAGGTACCGTTTCCGCGCCGCCGACGGCCGGGGTCGGCTGCCCGCCGGGCCGGCTGTGGTCCGGCGCGCGCCGCGGGTCGAAGGCGTAGGCCAGCAGGACGATCACGGCGATCATCACCATCGGCACGGCCATGCCCTCGCGGTGGCTGACGCCCGCCCCCCATAGGCCGGTCACCAGCGGGGCGCCGAGCAGGAAGCCCAGGTAGTTGAAGACGTTGATCCGCGCGACCGCCACCCCGGAGCCGGTCGGGTCGTTGGCGTAGGCCGAGGTGAAGGCCACCGGCACCAGCGGGGACAGCCCGAAGCCGGCGATGAGGAACCCGACCAGGGCCATGTACGGGCCCGATGCGCCGACCACGATCGCGAACCCGGCGGCGCAGACGACGGCCCCGGCCCGCACCACCTTGACGCTGCCGAACCGCTGCACGGCCAGGTCGCCGCGGAACCGGCCGAGCACCTGGCCCAGGGTGTAGGCGCCGACGACCAGGCCGCCGAAGGTGTCGGAGGACTTCAAGCCCTTGGTGAGGTAGTCGCTGCCGGCGGCGGTGACGCTGGACTCGCCGATGTAGGCCAGGGTCATGACCACGCAGAGCAGGATCATCGGGCGCCAGGGGATGTGCGGCAGCCGGCCGTCGGCGTCCTTGACGATCGTCTCGTCGCGCAGGTTCTTCAGCAGCATCGGACCGGCGTAGAGGGTCGCCGCGACGCCGACCACCGCGGCCACCAGGTAGGTCAGGCTCAGGTGCCAGCCGGCCGCCGAGCCCAGCGCGCCCCAGCCCGAGCCGACGATGGCCCCGGCCGCCCAGACCCCGAAGAAGGCCAGGACGATCGACCGGCCGTAGCGCCGCTCCAGCCCGCAGGCCTGCATGTTCATGGTGGCGTCGGCCGCGCCGACCGCGAGGCCGAAGACCATCAGAGCCGGGATCGCCTGGTAGAGGTTCCCGGTGTGCGGGACGACCACCAGGATGCCGACCACCGTCGGCTCGGCGATCCGCAGGACCGCGGCCGAGGTCGTCCAGCGCATCGCCAGGCCCGCCAGCACCGAGCCGACCCCGGCCAGGATCGGGACCAGGGCCAGCAGGATGGACAGCGTGCCGTCGTCGACGTGCAGCTGCTTCTGGATGACCGACACCTTCGAGGTGAGCAGGGAGAAGGCGAAGCCCTGAACCCCGAAGAAGACGAAGGTCGCTATCCGGTTCCGGGTCAGCCCGCCCGGTTCTAGCTGCGGCATGCCCGCAGCGTAGGCGACGTGATCTTCGATGGGAAGGGGTTGCGTGCCCCGGGCCCGGGCACGGGTGTAACGTGCGGAAAGTGCCAGATGACGCGGTGATCGGATGCGTGGGGGTCCTGCACGTCGGTACACGCGGCCAAGGGGGGCCCGGCGAGGCGGTGGTGAAGGTTCGGGGCGGTACCGAGGCGTTTCTGGCCTGGTCGGAGCAGCCGCTGCCGAAGGGCACCCGGGTCCTGGTCGTGGAATCCCGCGGAGAGCGTGCGGTCGACGTCATCGAGTTCCCGGAAGCCACCGACCCGTTGGACGAACTGGACAGGCTGTGAACATCCATCTCAGCTCACGGGAAGAAGGCTGACCACCATGTTCGGCTACAGAGTGCCCGCCCCCGACCAGGCGATGCTCATCTCCGGCGGCCGCCGGGGGCAGGGCGGGGCGCCGTTCCGGGTCGTCACCGGCCACGGCAAGTTCATCCTGCCGGTGTTCCGCAAGACCCGGTTCCTGACGCTGTCCATGCAGGAGGCCGAGGTCTCCGAGACGTGCGTGACCAAGCAGGGCATCGCCCTGACCGTGACCGCGGTCATCGCCTTCAAGGTCGGCAACGACACCGAGAGCATCGTCAACGCCGGCCAGCGGTTCCTGTCCGACCAGAACCAGATGTCGACGCTGACCGCCCGCATCTTCGCCGGCCACCTGCGCTCCATCATCGGCTCGATGACGGTGGAGGAGATCGTCACCGAGCGCCAGAAGCTGGCCGAGGAGGTCCTGGACACCTCCAAGTCGGAGATGGGCAAGATCGGCCTGACCGTGGACTCGCTGCAGATCATGTCCATCGACGACATGAAGACCGGCTACATCGACGCCATGGCCGCCCCGCACAAGGCCGCCATCCAGCGCCAGGCCCAGATCGCCCAGGCCCAGGCCACCCAGGCCTCGGTCGAGGCGCAGCAGGAGGCCGAGCGCAACAAGGCCGAGTACGCCCGCCAGACCGCGATCGTGCAGGCCAAGTACAAGGCCGAGGTCGACCAGGCGCAGGCCATAGCGGCCCAGGCCGGCCCGCTGTCCGCGGCCAGGGCCCAGCAGGAGGTGCTGATGGCCCAGACCGAGCTGGCCCAGCGCAACGCCGAGCTCCGCCAGCAGCAGCTGGTCGCCGAAGTGGTCAAGCCCGCCGAGGCCGAGGCCGAGCGCGTCCGCATCACCGCCGCCGCCGACGCCGAGCGCATGCGGGTCCAGGCCGAGGCCGCCGCCAGCTACGACCGCGTGGCCCTGGACCGCATGATCATCGACCAGCTCCCGCTGATCGTCGAGAAGGCCGCCGCCGGCCTGAACGGCGCCAACATCAACGTCCTGAACGGCGCCGACGGCCTGTCCGAGATCGCCGCCGGCCTGGTCGGCCAGGGCCTGGCCATCCTGGACTCGGTGAAGAAGGGCATCGGGGACGAGGACGGCGCCATGAAGGACAGGAGCGCGAAGCCGCAGGTGGTCGAGCGGGTGCAGATCGAGAACGGGAAGTAGGCACTCAGCGCGTCAGGAGCTCCCAAGTCAGTGGCCTGAAGTATTCGGGCTACGGCTTGGGGGCTCGCTGCTTTAGGTCTGGCCGCGGGCGCTACTTCCCCTCGGCCAGCCGCCCCGGCACCACGTCGAAGGTGACCCGCTTGCCGTCGCGCACCACCTCGACCGGCGTCTCCTTGCCGATCAGCGCCCCGCCCAGCAGGTCGAACAGCGCCGCGTGCCCGTCGATTTCCTGTGCGGCCAGGCTGATCAGCACGTCGCCGGGCTGGAACGGGCTGTCGAAGACGACCCAGCCCTCAGCGATCAGCTGCGGGACGACGCGGGCCACGGTCGCCGCGGGTACTGCGAAGGCCATGCCCTGCGCGTCGTCGCGGATCATGGTGTTGACACCGACCACGGCGCCGTCCAGGTCGACCAGCGGGCCGCCGGAGTTGCCGGGGTTCACCGCAGCGTCGGTCTGGATCAGGCGTTGCAGGGGGCGTTCGTGCTGGGCGGCCTGGAGTTGGCGGGACAGGCCGCTGACGATGCCGACTGAGACCGACTCCGGGTAGTCGCCGAGCGGGTTGCCCATCGCCAGGACGAACTCGCCGAGCCGGACCGGCCGGTCGCGCAGCGCCAGCGCCGACTCGTGCGGCTCGGAGAGCTCGACCACGGCCAGGTCGGTCAGCGGGTCGCGGCCCAGGATCCTGATCGGCTGGGTGGGGTAGCCGTGGATGGCCGCGGTCCAGGCGAATCCCTCCTGCTGGTCCACGACGTGGTTGTTGGTGACCACGTGGCGGGCGTCGTCCAGGACGAAGCCGGAGCCCGCGGTCCAGGAGTCCGCGCCCTGGTCGCCCCGGATCGCCACGACGTTCGGCAGCACCTGCTCGATCAGGTCGGCCAGTCCGCCGCTGAACGCGGCCATCGCCGAGATCGCGCTCATCGCCTCGGACCTCCACCGAGTCGTCGGCGGCGGGGTCGCCGTCGAAGACGGTGTGGCCGGCGCCGACCAGCTCCTTGAACCGGTCGTCGTACTCGTCGGCGATCCGGCCGATCTGCGCGCAGGCCCCGGTCAGCTGGTCGGCGGTGCCGAAGACCTGCACCAGACCCAGGCCGTCGTCGGCCTCGCCCGCGGACACCCAGTACAGGGCGCTGCCGTGCCGGAGCTGGTACGAACGTTCAGCCGTCGCTGCGCTTCCGGCTCAGCGTGAACGTCTCCAACGCCGCGATCTTCCCGTCCGGCTGCCCGACCGTGTAGTACGTGACGTGGATCCGCGTCAGCCCGCCCGCGTGCGTCCCCGGGTCCACGTCGAACGCGGCGAAGCCGTACGGGTGCTCCTCGTCCCGGACGCCGATCCAGGGGGCGTCCTCGAAGATGTACGTCGGCGTCTTCTTGCCGCTGGCTCCGACCGCGCCGACACCCATCAGGACCTTCGCCTTGCTGCCGGCGAAGAACTTCTGGTTGGTGGGGCTGGAGGTGCCGCCGCCGCCGAGCACCATGTGGACGGTGCCCTTCGAGGTGTCGATCTGGCTGGTGTCGGTGGCCACCGGGTTGGGGGTGAGGGTCTGGCTGCCGGAGACCACGCCGCGGACCGGGTGGGAGCGCTCGTAGTCGTGCTCGTGGCCGCAGACGACCAGGTCCACCTCGTACTTGTCGAACAGCGGGCCCCACTGCTCGCGGATGCCGATGTCGGCTCCGTTGGCGTCGGAGCTGGAGATCATCACCTGGTGCATGCAGACGACGATCCAGTCGATCTCGTCGTTCGCGCGGGCGGCCTTCAGCGTGCGCTCGAGCCAGGCGCGCTGGCGGCCGGCGCTGTAGCCGCTGACGTAGGTGTCGCCGCCGTCCTGGAGGGCCACGTCGTCGTTCTGCAGGACGACGAAGCGGACCGAGCCGACGGTGAAGGCGTACCAGAGGCCTGCGAACTCCGGGTCCTCGCCGTTGGGCGGAAGGGCGAAGCGGGTCTGGAAGGACGAGAAGCCCAGGGGGCCGTTGCCCTTCTCGTTCTCGTGGTTGCCGGCGGCCGGCATCCAGGGGCGGAAGCGGGCCGAGCGGGTGTTGTTCTGGAAGAACGAGTCCCAGGTGCGCAGCCGGTCCGGGTTGATGTTGGCGTAGCACAGGTCGCCGTTGAGCAGGTGGAACAGCGGCGCGACCTGCTCGATGCCGGCGACCACGTCGGAGGCCGCCGGGCTGGCGATGGTCGCCGCGACCGAGCTGAAGCCGCCGCCGGCGGCCACCGACCACGTCGTGCCGGGAGTGGCCTGGTCGCCGAAGCTGGTGAAGGTGAACGGCCGGCGGCCGGACGGCGCGGTGCGGAACGCCGCCGAGTCCGGCAGGACGCCGTCGTGCAGGGCGCTGTAGACGTACGTCGAGTCCGGGCGCAGGTTCCCGATGCGCGCGTGGTGGACGTACACCTCGCGGCCCGAGGCGCCGTCGGTGTAGGTGCGGGTCTCGGCCTGGACGGTGTCGCCGTGGCCGCCCTCGACGGTGCCGAAGCGGACCCGCGGGCGCCGCACCGGCGCCGTGGTGGTCCACGACGCGTACATCTCGCGCGACGGATCCGCGCCGAACGTCAGGTGCAGCCCGTCGACCGGCGGGGCGCCGAGCGCGCCGGGCGTGGTGAGCAGAAGCGGGGAGCCGGACGCGGCGGCGGACCCGGCGGCCGCCGGTCCGGAGTCGGCGGACCCGGCGGCGGGCTCCGTGGCGGCCGCCGCCGGCGACGCGAGCACCGGAGCGGCAACGATGGCGGCGCCGGCGGTCCCGGCGGCGAGCAGGGCGGTACGGCGGTCGACGGACATCCGATCGGTCATGCCCGGGACGCTAGCCAGGAGGCTGACTCCGCCGGGTGAACGCGCAGTGAGCACCGGACGAAGGTTCGCCCGTCCGGCCGACCGTGGGCGACCGGGGATCACTCGTGCGGAGGCGGCCCCGACCAGCCGAGTCCGGCCCCCGCCACCGTGCCCGGGAACCGCACGTGGGTCAGCGTCCCGGCGGCACTCTGACTGCGCGCGAGAAGATCGTCGATGTCTGACAGCGCCGGATCGGGCACCGCGAGCCCGACCCCCGGATCCAGGCGGCCGAAGGCGTCCAGCGCGCGCCCGACCCCGGCCAGGCTCACATCGACCGCCAGTCCCCCGCCCCGGCGCAGCGCCTCGACCGCGCCGGCCGCCGCGAGCCACCCGGCCCCGTGGTCCAGCACCTGCGCGGGCAGCGGTACCGGACGCCCGGCGCCCGCGGCGCGCATGCCCTCCTCGGCGATCCCGACAGCCATCTGCACCAGCGAGTCGAAGCCGCGGCGCCCGCCCCACGGACCGCCGGAACCGTAGGCGGAGATGGAGACGTGGACCAGGTCAGAGTTGACGGCCGCCAGCTCGGCCGGGCCCAGCCCGAGCCCGGCCAGCGCGCCGGGCCGGTAGGACTGGAGCACGATGTCGGCGCCGCGGACCAGGTCCAGGAAGGCCGAACGGCCCGCGTCGGTGCGCAGGTCGAGGAAGCGCAGAGCCTTGCCGAAGTTCAGGTCCAGGTCCAGACCGCGGATGGTGGGCAGCAGCGGCGAGCGGACCATGGTGACGTCGGCGCCGTAACCGGCCAGCACGCGGCCCGCGTTGGGGCCGGCGATGATGCGGGTCAGGTCGAGGACGCGGATGCCGGACAGCGGACGGGGATTGAGCGCGGACGCGGGGATTCCAGGCTCCGAGGCGGACAGCCGGTCGGCGCCGGCGCCGGGACTCGCACTGGCCCCGGCCCCAGCACCGGAGGTGGCACTCGCCCCAGCACCGGCACCGGCACCGGCACCGGCACCGGAAAAGGTGCCACCGACACCGCCGGACTCGGCCGCGCACACCCCGGCCGCGAACACCCCGTCGCCGGCCAACGGCGCCATCGCCACCACCGGCCGGCCGGCGACCACCGCGCTGTGCGGATGGGCCAGCCACTCCTCGCGCGTCCGCATCGCCGCCGCGACGCCGCCGGCCTCGGCGATCGCGTCCTCCAGCTCGAACCGCCCGCGCCGCCGGACCGCGGCCTCCACCGCCGCGCGGTCCTGCGGCACCCCGAGCACCCGGCACGCGATCTCCGCGTGGTGCTCGAAGTTGCAGTGCAGCCGCACCCAGCCGTCGGCCGCCTCGTAGTCCCCGGACAGCGGCGCCCACTCGAACGCGGCCTCGCCGTCCACCCGCAGATAACGCTCGCTGCGGAAGGCGATCGCCGCTTCCCGCACGCCGACCGCCACCCGCGGCATCGCCTGCAGGCAGTTGCGCGTCGCGAAGTACGCGGCCGCCTGCGTGTGCGCCGCCGTCACCGCCCACGCCGCGAACTGCCCCACCCGGAACACCGACGGCAGACCGAGATCATCCATGGTCCCCACGGTAAGGCGGCGGCCCGCGTGAAGGACCCGCGGACCGCTGCCAGAAAGGGCAGGTGTGTCAGGGACCACACTTCTCGTGGGGCTGGAAACCGTCCGCGAACGGCAGCGGCAACGACACGTCGCTCACGATCCCGCTCAGCTGCGCGGCGGTGAAGGGGAACGGATTCGTGGGCTGGGTCTTGCTGTCCGGAGCGCTGGAGCCGTCCAGCGCGTAGATCAGAATCTGCTGACCGTTGCTCAGGGTCCGGACCGCCTGTACGTGGTGACCGTGGTCCGTCGTACCGGCTCGGACCACCGAGCCGTCCGGCAGCGTGCTCTTCGTCAGGGGGCCCCAGCCGTCGGAGGCCTGGAACTGGTCCACATTGTCCCCGGGGGCGTAGACCACGGCCGAGACCTGGACGTAGGGGCTCGTGGTGCTCGGGTAACGGGGAAACGGGTCCTTGCCGTTGGCCGTCCAGTCCCCGTTGAGCGCGTAGGCGGTCTGGATCCCGGTCTTCTCCACGCACTCCCCGCCGTTCGGCGCGAAGTCTCCCCCGGGCGAAGAATAGTGCGTGATGTGCTTCATCCCGGGATCGAGCTCGCCGAACATCTCGATGAAGACCGCGCGCGCCAGCTTCTGCTCGGCGGCCGTCCGCTCCTTGTCGGTCAATGGCGGCTTGGCAGCGCTCGTGCTCGTGCTCGTCGGCGCCGGCGAAGACGAAGACGAACTCACCGTCGTACTCGCCGCGGAGACGACCGTGCCCCGCCCCCCGCCGCCCCCGGCGAACGCCGTCGCCGCGACCGCCACCGCCGCGACCGAGGCCGTGCTCCCCACGACCGCGGCCACCCGCCGGCGCCGCACCCGCCGCCGGCCGCCGGCCACCAGGTCGTCGGCGGTGAACGCCAGCCGGTGGGGCTGGACCGCGGTGCGCGCGAACAGCTCGCGGGCCTGCGGGCCGTCCTCGTCGGCGCCTCGCCCTGCCGGGCCCGCCGTGTCTTCGAACTCTGTCATCAGGACTCCTTCTCCACGCGGCCCAGGGCCGTCGCCTGCTGGTCGAGGAGGATCCCGCGCAGGGTGGCCAGCCCTCGCGCGGTCTGTGAACGGACGGTGCCGGGTGAGCAGCCGAGCAGATCCGCGGTCTGCTCGATGGAGAGGTCCTCCCAGAACCGGAGGACCAGCGTGGCCCGTTGGCGCGGCGCCAGATGCGCCAAGGCCTGGAGAACGGCGTCCCGCTCCCCGATGTCCGGGCTGTCGGGCGCCGGCGATTCCGGCACCGCTGCCACCGAGCGCTCGCGGCGCCAGCCGCGGCGCTTCTCGTCGATGACACAGCGCACCAGGACGCGGCGCACGTACGCGTCGCGGTTCTCGGCACGCTCGACCCGGTTCCAGGCCACGTACAGCTTCAGCAAAGCCGTCTGCACCACGTCCTCGGCCTGATGCGCGTCGCCGCACATCAGGAACGCGGTGTGCCACAGCGCGTGAGAACGCGCTGTGACGTAGTCCTTGTACTCCGCTTCAGCAGAAGCTCGCATCGTCCGTCCTCCCCTTCTGGTGGTAGGACGGAACGACTCATCCTCGGCGCTGCATCACCGGCGAGGAGTTTCCCGGCGCCCCGGCCTCACGTCCCCGAAGCCAGCTCCCGCGACCGGTCGCGGGCCGCCTCCAGCGCCGCGATCATCGCCGCGCGCACCCCGTGGTCCTCCATGGTGCGGATGGCGGAGATGGTGGTGCCGGCCGGGGAGGTGACCGCCTCGCGCAGCTTCACCGGGTGCTCGCCGGAGTCGCGCAGCATCACCGCGGCGCCGATGGCGGCCTGCACGATCAGGTCGTGGGCGGCGGCGCGCGGCAGGCCGAGCAGGATCCCGGCGTCGGTCATGGCCTCGACCAGGTAGTAGAAGTACGCGGGCCCCGAGCCGGAAAGGGCCGTGACGGCGTCCTGCTGCGCCTCCGGGACCCGGATGGTCTTGCCGACCGGAGCGAAGATCTGCTCGGTGCGGGCCAGGTGCTCCTCGGTGGCGTGGGCGCCGGCCGAGATCGCGGACATGGCCTCGTCGACCAGGACCGGGGTGTTGGTCATGACCCGGACCACCGGCACGCCCTCGGCCAGCCGGGAGGCGATGAAATGGGTGGTGATGCCCGCGGCGCCGGTGACCACCAGGCGGCCGGCCGGGACGTGCGGAGCCAGTTCCTCCAGCAGCGCGGCCATGTCCTGCGGCTTGACCATGAGGATCAGGGTGTCGGCCTTGGCCGCCGCCTCGGCGTTGCTCACCGCGTCGACCCCGTAGGCCGCCTTCAGGGCCGCCGCGCGTTCCGGGCGGCGGGCCGTCACCAGCACCTCGGAGGCCGGTTTGCCGGCCCGCAGCAGGCCCGAGACCAGGGCCTCGCCGATCTTTCCGGTACCGAGGACGGCGACGCGCTGGCTCATGGGGTCCGGTCTCCTCACATCCGCCACGAAGGGCTCGGGTGGCTCAGGCTGGCTCAGTCTTTCGAGAGCAGCGACCGGGCGAAGAAGCCGAGGTTCGCCGGACGCTCCGCCAATCGTCGCATGAGGTAGCCGTACCACTCGCTCCCGTACGGCACGTACACCCGCATGCGTTCGCCGGCGGAGGCCAGGCGCTTCTGCTCGTGCGGCCGGACGCCGAACAGCATCTGGAACTCGTAGCTGCCGATGCCCCGGCCGTTGCGCACCGCCAGCGCGCCGCCGATCTCGATCAGCCGCGGGTCGTGGGTGGCCAGCATCGGGTAGCCCTCGCCGGCCATCAGGGTGCGCATGCAGCGGACGAAGGACAGGTCCACCTCGTGCGTGCCCTGGTACGCCACCGACTCCGGCTCGCGATAGGCGCCCTTGACCAGCCGGACCCGCGATCCGGAGGCGGCGAAGTCCTTGCAGTCGGCCTCGGTGCGCCGCAGGTAGGCCTGCAGGCACAGCCCCGCCGTCGGATAGTCCCGCCGCAGCTCGGACACTATCTTCAGGGTCGAGTCGGTGGTGGTGTGGTCCTCCATGTCGAAGGTCACCGTGGTCCCGGCGCGCTGCGCGCCCTCGCAGATGGCGTGCGCGTGTTCGAGCGCTATCTTCTCGCCGTCGTTGCTCAGCGACTGGCCGACCGCCGAGAGCTTCACCGACACCTCGGCGTGCGGCGTGAGGCCGGCCGCCGCCAGCCGCTCCAGCAGGAGCAGATAGGCCTCCTTGACCAGGATCGCCTGGTTGGCGTCGGTCGTGTCCTCGCCCAGATGGTCCAGGGTGGCCAGCAGGCCGTCCTCGATCAGGGCGTCGGCCACGGCGACGGCGTCGTCGGTGGCGGGACCGGCGACGTAGCGCTTCACCACCTGGCGCGACCCCGGGGAACGCTCGACCAGGGTGCGGGTGCGATCACTGCCCGCCGCCGCCAGCAACGTCCGACGCAACACCGCAGAGCCTCCTCGACCGGTCGGTACCCAGCAACCCAAGCCTAGGACCAGATCGAGGAGGCGGCCGAGCCGGTGAGCCGCGCGGGGTACGCGGTGGGCCGGACGGCCCAGACGGCTGCTGACGGCTGCTGACCGTTTCCCACGGCTGCTACGGCCGCCGCACCACTCCCAGCCAGGTCGTGTACTCCTCGACCACCATCCCGTCCGGGAAGTGCTTCAGCAGGACCTCGCGCTCGACGTCCAGGAACGCCGCCAGCCGCTCGGGGTCCACGGTGCTCATGTACGACCGCGAGGTGGCGTTGGTGAGCCGCTGCTCGATCGGGATCCGCCGGGACCACGCGGCCCGGAACACCCGCACCGGCAGGTGCGACCACCGGCCGCCGAGCTCGATCCGCGGCTCCTGGTCGAACGCGCTGCTGCTGTTGGTGTAGCCCGGCTCGCCGCCGATCAGCTCCCTGATGCGGTCGTTGTAGCCCGTCCGCCACGGCGCGTCCGTGTCGGGCTTGTTCCAGAAGCAGGCCAGCGCGCCGCCGGGCTTGAGCACCCGGAAGACCTCCGGGACCGCGAGCTCCGGGTCCACCCAGTGCCAGGCCTGTGCGAAGGTCACGAAGTCGACCGACTCCTCCCGCAGCGGCAGCGCGTTGGCGCTGCCCAGGACCGCGCCGACCCCCGGCGACTGCGAGACCAGCTGCCGCAGCATCGGTTCGGACAGCTCGACGGCGGTCACCTCGGCGCCGCGCTCGTGCAGCTGGCGGGAGGAGATGCCGGTGCCGGCGCCGACGTCGGCGGCGCGAGACCCGGACAGCGCGCGCCCGGACAGCTCCTCGATCGCGTCGAAGATCTCCGCCGGATATGTCGGTCGGGACTTGGCGTAGGCGGACACCAGGGTGTCGAACTTCGATGACTCGGCCAACGGAACTCCCCTATGAGTCGGACACCGGCAGAGCCCGCGGCTCCGCCTCCTCCCGCACGCTCGCCAGAGCGCGGCGGGCGAAGACCAGGGATTCGCGGAGGTCCTCCTCGCGCTGCAGATCGTTCTCCGCGCGCCGAGTACTCACCTCCAGCACGACGGCGCCGGCCAGCCCGCGGCGCGCGATCCGCTCCAGGACCTCCTGGCACGGCTGCGAGCCGCGGCCGGGCACCAGGTGCTCGTCCTTGTTCTGCCCGGTGCCGTCGGCCAGGTGCAGGTGGACGAGCTTGTCGCCCATGCGGTCGTACATCGCCAGCGCGTCGTTGCGGGCGGTCGCGGTGTGCGACAGGTCCAGGACGTAGTGCTCGAAGCCGGTCTCGGTGGGGTCCCAGCCCGGGAAGTAGGCCTCGCCCTCGCGCTCCATCCGCGGCATCTTGATCCGCGGGAGGCGTCCGAAGATGTCGGGGGTGGAAGCCCGCCACGGGTACATGTTCTCGACCGCGAAGCGGACCTCCGACTCCTGATTCAGCCGCTTGATGCCCTCGGCGAACTCCTCGGCGTAGGGCTGCTGCCAGCGGAACGGCGGGTGCACCACGACCACCTTGGCGCCGACCCGCTCGGCGGCCTCGCGGGACTTCTTCAGCTTCTCCCACGGATCCGAGCCCCAGACCCGCTTGAGGTTCAGCCAGAACAGGGTCGGGGCGTGGATCGACAACACCGGCATCTGGTAGGCGTCGACGTACTCGAGGATCTTGTCCGGGTGCTGGCTCGCCGGGTCGATCGAGACCATGACCTCGACGCCGTCGTAGCCGAGGCGGTTGGCCACGTCGAAGGCGTAGCGCGTGGACTCCGGGTAGACCGACGACGTCGACAGGCCCACCTTCGGTGTGGTGACCTGCTCCGTCGTCCCGGTGCTGTCGGTCCTGAAGGTCACGCGCCTCAGCTTACAAGGGAGTCCAGCCGCCGGAGGATGACGCCTTCGCGCAGCGCCCACGGGCACAGGTCGGCGACCTCCACGTTGAACAGGTCGAACGCGGCGTCGGCGACCACCGCGCCGGCCAGCAGCTGCCCGGCCCGGCCCGGGGAGACCCCGGGGAGCCCGGCGCGCTGGGCCGCCGACATCTGCGACAGCCGCGGCACCCACTCGGTCAGGTCCCGGGCGCGCAGCGAGCGCGGCGCGTACAGGCCCTGCGCCGAGGGCGCGGCGCCGGCGATCCGGGCCAGCTGGCGGAAGGTCTTGGAGGTGATCACCACGCGGTCCGGGCGGCCGGCCCGGGCCACCCGGGAGACGCCCTTGGCGATCTCGTGGCGCACGTAGCGGCGCAGCTCCCGGATCTGCTCGGGACCGGGCGGATCGCCCTTGAGGCGGTCGTGGGTCAGACGGGAGGCGCCCAGCGGCATGGACTCCATCACGTCCGGCAGCTCGTCCAGACCCACCGCGATCTCCAGCGAGCCGCCGCCGATGTCCAGGACCAGGAGCCGGCCGGCGGACCAGCCGAACCACCGGCGCACGGCCAGGAAGGTCAGCTTCGCCTCGTCCGGGCCCGGGAGCACCTCCAGGTTGACGCCGGTCTCCTCGCGCACCTTGGCCAGCACCTCGTCGCCGTTGGCGGCCTCGCGGACCGCGGAGGTGGCGAAGGCGAGCATCTCCTCGGCGCCCTTGTCCTCGGCCACCCGCAGGGCATGCGCGACGACGTAGCACAGGCGCTCGATGCCGCTGGGGACGATGGCCCCGCGGTCGTCGGTGAGCTGGGAGAGGTGCAGCTCGACCTTGTGCGAGAAGGCCGGGATGGGGTGCGCGCCGACGTGCGCGTCCAGCAGCAGCAAGTGGACCGTGTTCGATCCGACGTCCAACACTCCGAGGCGCATATCGCGATACGTTACCCGGCCTCCCACGGCCGAGCGCGCCGACCGCGTAGGCTTGTGCGGTGCCTGAAGTACCGCTCGACTTCCCCCGTGAGTGGGTGGAGTTCACCGACCCCGACAACGCCGCCCAGCTCTACCGGGCCGATCTGACCTGGCTGTGCTCGCGCTGGACCTGCATCTGGGGTGCCGGCTGCGGCGGGATCCGGCCCGGCCGGGCCTCCGACGGCTGCTGCACCCTGGGTGCCCACTATTCGGACAAAGCCGACAGAAAGCGGGTCGAGAAGGCCGCCGAGCGGCTCACCGACGAGACCTGGCAGTTCCGGTCGGTCGGCCTGGAGCTCGGAATCACTCAGAAGGATGAGGACGGCGACAAGCAGACCCGGGTCGTCGAAGGCGCCTGCATCTTCCTGAACCGGCCCGGCTTCGCCGGCGGCGAGGGCTGCTCGCTGCACGCGCTGGCGCTGCGCGAGGACGTGCACCCGCTGACCACCAAGCCGGACGTGTGCTGGCAGCTGCCGGTACGCCGCTCCTACGACCGCGTGGAGCGGCCGGACGGCACCGAGGTGCTGGTGGTCTCGATCGGCGAGTACGATCGGCGCGGCTGGGGCGGCGGCGGGCACGACCTGCACTGGTGGTGCACCGGGGCCACCGAGGCGCACGTCGGGCGCGAGCCGGTCTACGTGTCCTACGGCCCGGAGCTGACCGAGATGATGGGCGAGAAGGCCTACGAGGTGCTGGTCGGGCTGTGCGAGGCGCGGGACGCCTCGCGGGTGCTGGTCGCTCCGCATCCGGCCGATCCGGCCTGAGCCCGTTCTGATTCCGACCTGATTCCGACCTGATCCTGGTCTGATCCCGGTCTGATCCGGGGCACTCCTCACTGGTTCTCCACGAATCAGACCATTGCCACGCACCATTGAGAACCCTAGTTTGCCCAGTATGCGTTCTGTCATGGTGCTACTGACCGCCCTGGCCGCCTCCGCATCCCTCGTCACGGCCAGCGCCAGCGCCAGTGCCGGCTCCGGCTCCGGTCCGGTGCAACGGGTCTCGCCGGCGAACCCGGTCGTGGACTGCACGGCCGGCGCGGCCACCGGCACCCTTTATCCGAACACCACCACGGAGCCGTTCGTCTCCGTCGACCCGCGCCAGCCCCGCCGCGCGATCGTCACCTGGCAGCAGGACCGCTGGAGCGACGGCGGCGCCCACGCCGGGGACTACGCCTGGACCTCGGACGGCACCCACTACACGGTCGGGACACTGCCGTTCGGCCAGTGCTCCGGCGCGAACGACTACCACCGGATCTCCGACCTGTGGGTGAGCTTCGGACCGGACGGAGTCGCGTACAGCAGTGCCCTGCAGTTCGACGAGAACACACCGCGCTCGGGCGTCGGCGGGGCGACGTCCTTCGACGGCGGAGCGACGTGGAAGTACGCGCAGCCGATCATCGCCGACGACGACCCGAACCTGGGCGACGACAAGAACTCCGTGACCGCGGACCAGTCGCATCCCGGTGTCGCCTATCAGGTGTGGGACCGGCTGGACACCTCGGACAACGGCTTCACCGGCCCGGCGCTGATCTCCGTGACCCACGACCACGGCAGGACCTGGTCGAAGCCGGCGACCCTGGTCGACACCTCGGCGGTCGCGCCGTTCACCCAGACCATCGGCAACATCGTCACCGAGGCCCCGAACGGCACGCTCTACGACTTCTTCAACCTGATCGAGTACACCGACGCCAACGCCGACAATGTGATCAGCTCGACGTACTCGGTGGTGTCGTCCACCGACGAGGGCGCGACGTGGTCCAAGCCGACCCCGGTGACCCCCGACTCCTCGGTGGCCGAGGTGGACCCGAACGATCCGACCAAGGCGCTGCGGGCCGGCGGCGGCCTGGAGGCGGTCGCGGTGAACCCGGTGACCGGCCGGATCTGGCTGACGTATGAGGGCTCGGACTTCAGCGGCGGGAAGTACGACCAGGCCGAGCTGGTGTCCTCCGCCGACGGCGGCCGGACGTGGACGGCGCCGCAGCTGGTGAGCAAGCCGGGCGTACCGGCGTTCACGCCGGTGGTCTCCGTGGACGCGCTGGGCACGGTGAGCGTGTCGTACTACGACCTGCGCTACCTGCCGGCCGGCGACACCACGACGCTGCCGACGGCGCGGTTCCTGAAGGTGCTGCCGTTCGGCGACCCGCGGCTGGCGACCGAGCGGCAGCTGACGCCGGCGTTCGACTGGCTCCTGGCGCCGAACGCCGGCGGGTACATGCTCGGCGACTACGAGGGCATGACGCCCGCCGGTCCGCTCGGGGAGCAGAACGTGTTCGTGGCTTCGCTGAACGCGCCGCAGCACGCCACCGACGTGTACAGCGGGGTATTCGTCGGGCCGTTCTCGGCGGCCGGCGGGGACGGCCGGACGCCCGCCGCACACGCGGCGCCGTCCACGCACGCAGCGCGGGTGATGAACCGGTAGCGGGGCTTTTCCGGTAGCGGACAAAGGGAAGGCGCCCGACGGGCTGGGACACGTCGAGCGCCTTCCGGGGCTCCGGCGCGGCGGGTGCCGGAGCGTCTGTGGGCCGCCTTTATAGGCCGCGATCTCCGCCTCTGTAATGGCGGATGGCGATCAGTGAAGCGGCTTGCGATGCGAGGGCTTGGGTGCGGGGCTGGTGCCGGTGGGCGTCGGCGACGTCGAGCCGCCCGAGGAGCTCGGGCCGCCGGACGTGCTCGATCCGCCGGACGTGCTCGGACCGCCCGGTGAGCTCGGGCCGCGCGACGGGGCGCTGCTGGACGAGGTCGGGCCGCCCGGGCTGCTCGGGCTGCTCGGGCCGCTCGCGCTCTGGCTCGAGGGCGCCGAGCTGTGCGGCGTGCTGGGGCTGCTCACCGGGCTGGTCGGCGTCCCCGAGGGCGTGCTGCTCGGGTTCGTGGGCGGCGTGCTGGACGGGCCGGACGGCGAGCCGCCGCTCGGGCTGCTCGGGCTGCTCGGACCGGTCGGGCCACTGGGGCTGCTCGAACCGCCGCCGGAGCCGCCGACGCCGTTGATCGAGACCATCTGGCCGCTGGGGTCGAAGCGCACGTGCGCGGTCCAGGGGCCGCTCGGTGCGGCCGAGGAGTCCACCAGGATGTGGACCGACGTCTGGGCGCCGCCGGCGAGCATGCCGGAGGTGGCGCTGAGGCTGAGCCAGGAGGCGTCGGGGGACGCGGCCCAGCTGATCGGCGAGGTGCCGGAGTTCCAGAGGGTCACGTCCACGTCGCCGGGGTTGTTCGAGCGCTGCGACACGCTGATGTGCAGCTGCGCGTCCCCGCTCGGGTCCTGCGACGGCGCGGAGGTCTGCGACGGCGGCGGGTCCACCGGGCCGTTGAAGGGCAGGCTGCTCCCGGCGGTGGGCGCCGAGGACGAGGGCGTCGTCGGCAGCACCGCCGCGACCACCTGCGCGGTCACGGTGTCCCCGCCGGGCAGCCCGCCGGAGCGCACGCTGCCGGCCACCGGCAGCGCGGGCCCGGCGTCCGGGCTGGAGCTGGGACGCGGGTAGTCCGGCGTCTGCGAGCTGTTGGCGCCCGGATCCGGCGGCGTGAACAGCGTCTTGGTGCCGGCCGGCGAGGACGGCACGAAGAGCACGAAGGCCGTCACCCCGGCCGCCCCGACCCCGCTGAGCACGGCGGAACTGGCCAGCGCGGACTTGACGCCCGGCCGGTTGCGCCGGCGCGGGTCCGGCGCGCCGCCCATGGGCCGCGTGAAGACGCGAGTGGCGTCGTGCGCCGCCCGCGCGCCGGGCATCATGCCCAAGGGCATGACGGCGGTCGGCATGACTCCCACCGGGGCGATCGGCGGCACCCGGGCCCCGGCGGGATCGCCGGCGGCCACCGACGCGGCGGCGCTCGCGGCGGCCTCATACGCGTCGCCGACCGGGGCGACCCCCCGCCGCACGGCCTCGATCCCCCGCCGCCGGCCCTCGACGGCCGCGGCGACAGAGTTGCGGGGCACGGGGCCGCGGGTCCGCGTGGGGACCGGGCGGACCGGCCGGACGTCGTCGAAGACGCCGGGCTCGCGCGCGGTGCGGGCGGTGATCAGCGTGTCCTCGATGGAGGAATCGCGGGCCGGGCCGAAGGAGGCGACGAGATCTTCGGCGCGCAGGCCGGCGAGGACTTCGGTGCAGGGAAGGGCGGCCGGCTCGCGATCGGGCTCGGGCTCGGGCTCGGGGAACGCTCCGCCGGCCAGTGCCTCGGCACGATCGTCGCGGTCGAAGCTCGCACGGGCGGACCGCCGCTGCGGCAAGCCCTCGGTACCGCGCTCGTAACCCTCCCCCGCAGACCACCCCTCGGCCGGACCGCCCCGCTGCAACAGATCCTCGGCCAGGCCGCCCCGCTCGGCCCCGAACTCCGCGACCCCGGCAACCCCCGCGGCCCGCTCGTCCCCGGTCGCCGCACCACCCCGTCGCGGCGCCCCGGCATCGGCGGCCAGTCCCCGGCGCGGGGCGATCGGCCCCTCGTCCAGCTCCGCCGACCCGCGGCGCAGCCGGCGGCGCCGCTCGGTTCCGGCGCTCACAACAGCACCATCGAGACCACTTCCCTCGTCCATCGTGTTCGCCGGCGTCTTCGCGTCGGGGGACGCGGGCGCCGGGGTGCGTAATCGCTCCGGGGCCGTCGCCACCTCGCCGGCGACCGCCTCCGCGGCGGCCGAGGAGACGCGGCCGGCCAGCAGCGCCCCCAGGCGCCGCTGGCGGCGCTCCACCGGCATCGGGGCGGCGGTGCGGGGCTGGTGCTGCGGACGCTCCGACGGCGGCCGCGGCGTCGCTATCGCCGGGAAGCCGAAGGGGTCGAAGCGCGTCAGCCGGGTGGCGATCGCGGCCTTCTCCGCCGCCTTCTCCGGGGTGCTGTCCAGCAGGTCGCCCAGGACCCGCTCGCGCAGTTCCCGCGGCGCCGGGACGTGCGGCAGGATCGACGGGGCCTGCGGCGCCCCGAGCACCTTGTGCAGGTGGTACTGGCAGCGGGAGCAGGCGTCGACGTGCGCGACCAGCGGTTCGCGGCGCTGCGCGGTCAGCCGGCCCGACCAGCCCGCGGCCAGCGCGGCCAGGTCCGGGCAGTGCGAGCGCGAAGTGCGCAGCAGCGCCAGGGCCGCCAGCGAGCGCTCCAGTTCGTGCCAGGCCTGCGACAGGACCTCGAACGACTCGGCCGCCGGCTTGCCCAGCATCATCCCGACCGCGCGGCTCTCCATCCCGTGGCGGACCGAGAGCTCCAGCACCTCGCGGTGCGCCGCGGTCAGGCCGTCGGTGTCCGGCCAGTCCAGCGAGGCCAGTTCCGCCGACAGCAGGGTGCGCTCCAGCTCGGCCATCGACGCGTCCTTGGCGGCAGGCGCCACGACCGAGGCTGAGCCCGCCGCCGGGGACGCCGCCAGGCGCAGCCGCGGCAGCTTCCCGGCCCGGCAGTAGTGCCGGGTGATCGCGTACAGCCACGGCCGCAGCATCTCGGCGTCACCGAGGTGCGCCACGTGGTGGTCGGCGGCGACGAAGGCGCAGTACACCGCCGAGGCCGCGGCCTCGTGGTGGCGCAGGCCGCCGAGGGCGTAGGTGTGCAGACCGTCCGCATAGGCGTCGTAGGCCGCCGCGCGCCCCCAACTGTCGGAGACGCTGTCCCGGTTCACCGGGTCCGCGGGATCCAGGGGATCCGTGGCGTTCGAGTCGTGGTCTTTCACACCAGCCGACGTTAGACATGCGTCGGTGGGCTGATCGGGATAATCGGCCCAGGTTGCCCCCTTCGAGGGGTTCTGCGGCTCGGGCCGTGACCAAACACCGACGTCACTCGACCGAGCGACACGCACTCGGCGCACGCCCGGCCGCGCGCGCCGTGGCGCGCGCGGGGCGGATCAGCTGGAGGTGGCGCTCGTCGGCGGCGGCGTGTCGGTCGTCGAGCTGGTGGTGTTGCTGGGCAGCTGGTTCGACGTCGGCGGCGGCACCGGCTGACTCGTGCTCGCCGACGTCGTCGGCTTCTTACTCGGCGAGGAAGTCGTGTGCGAGGTCGTCGCCGTCGAGCGCCGAGTGGTCGCCGTCGTGTGGTGCGTCGACCCGGTGTCCTGCCCGCCGCCGGTCGGCACGGCGCCGGTGCCGGTGGCCGAACCCGTCGCCGAGTCCGTGGACTGCGGTGTCGTGGGCGCCGTCGAGGAGCCGTCCGAGGAGGAGGCGCCGTTGGTGTCCGTACCGGCCGCCGAGGACGACGCCGACGTCGTGGTCCCGGTCCCGGCCGGCGCGCCCTTGCTGCCCCCGCCGCCGGCCATCGCGACCGCGACGCCGCCGACCGCCAGCACCACCAGCGCGATACCGGCTATCGGCAGCAGCTTGCGGGCCCCGCCCACGCCGGACTTGCCGCCGGCGGTCGGGAACCCGGACTCGTCGAAGGCGCCGGCCCGGGTGGCGATGCGCTGGCAGAAGGCCGCGCCGGCCGGGTCGCGCAGGGTGTCCAGCACCCGGGCGCGCACGCCCGGCGGGACGAACGCGTGCGGCAGTTCCTCGAACAGCCGCAGCGGGCGCCGGTTCTCGATGTGGTCCGCGCAGGCCTGGTCGGCCTTCACGTGCCGGGAGACCGCGTCCAGCCAGGGCTCCACGCCCTTGCCGTCCAGCCGGTCGAAGCGCTTGCCGAGCTCGGCGATCTCCGCGCAGCGCGGGTCGCCGACCCGGTTGGCCAGCACCGCGGTCAGGCCGTTCTCCAGGTCGTCCTGGGCGTCCTGGACGACCTGCCCGATCTGCTCCTCGGACATGTCCATGACCAGCGCCAGGTCGCCGTCCACCATCCGGTGGCGGAAGGCCAGGTCGAGGATCTCGCGGCTCTCCGGCGGCAGCATCGCGTAGACGTCCAGCGCGGCCCGGGCGAACCGGTCGTTGCGGGTGCCCTGCGCGGCGTCGGCGGGGATGTCGTCGGAGACCCCCAGGCGCAGCGCCTCGTGGCGGCTCAGCGCGTAGAGCCAGGCGCCGAGCTCGTCGGGGTTGGCCAGTTCGCGGATCCGGCTGTTGGCGACGATGAACGCGTCACGCAGCGCGTCGGCGGCCAGCTCGTGATCGGCGAGCAGGTCATAACAATATGCATACAAGCGCGCGCCGTATGTGTCATAGATCTGCCCGATGGCGAGCTGATCCCCCGCGCGTAGCGCCGTCACCATTTCCCGGTCAGTCACGGCCCCAGACGTTAAGCCATTCGAGCGACAACTAGCCAGTGGATCAGGGCATTCGACCAGAGGTTGGCGTCGAAATCACCCTGTTTACACCGATAGATACCGCACGATTTATCCCGCGCGCGTACGCGAGGAGCCCCCGCGGTGGCCGGGCGGCCGCCCGAACCATGTCGGAGCCGACCGCTACCGTGGCCTCATGCCGACCGCCAACTCCCGCGCCCGGAAGGCCGACTCGGCGGCCTCGTACCAGTGCACCGAGTGCGGCACACAGTACGCGAAATGGGTCGGCCGCTGCGGCGAGTGCCAGACCTGGGGCAGCGTTGAGGAACGCGGCGCCGCCAAGTCCGCGCCGAAGACCGTGGCCACCATGCCGGCCCAGAAGGCCCGCCCGATCGGCGAGGTCGCGGTGGACGACGCCGCCGCGGTCCCGACCGGCGTCGGCGAGCTGGACCGGGTCCTGGGCGGCGGGATCGTGCCCGGCGCGGTGGTCCTGCTGGCCGGCGAGCCGGGCATCGGCAAGTCGACCCTGCTGCTGGAGGCCGCGGCCGCCTACGCCGCCTCCGGCGCCACCACCCTGGTGGTCACCGGCGAGGAGTCGGCGGCCCAGGTCCGGCTGCGCGCCGACCGGATCAAGGCGCTGCACCCCAACCTGTTCCTGGCCGCCGAGACCGACCTGGGCTCGGTGCTCGGCCAGATCGAGGCGGTGCGGCCGCGGCTGGTCATCGTGGACTCGGTGCAGACCATCGCCTCGGCGGCGGTGGACGGCACCCCCGGCGGCGTGACCCAGGTCCGCGAGGTGGCCGCCGCGCTGATCCGGGACGCCAAGGAGCGCAACATGGCGTGCGTGCTGGTCGGGCACGTCACCAAGGACGGCAGCATCGCCGGCCCGCGCATCCTGGAGCACCTGGTCGACGTGGTCCTGCAGTTCGAGGGCGACCGCGCCTCCTCGCTGCGCCTGATCCGCGCCGCGAAGAACCGCTATGGCGCCAGCGACGAGATCGGCTGCTTCGAGATGCACGACACCGGCATCCGCGGCCTGTCCGACCCCTCGGGCCTGTTCCTGTCCCGCCGGCCGGTCCCGGTCCCGGGCACCTGCGTCACCGTCACCCTGGAGGGCCGCCGGCCGCTGGTCGCCGAGGTGCAGGCGCTGGTCACCAAGACCAGCGCCCCGACCCCGCGCCGGGCCTCCTCGGGCCTGGACACCAACCGGGTGGCGATGATCCTGGCGGTGCTCCAGCAGCGCGGCGGCATCGCCGGGCTGGCGAGCTCGGAGATCTACAGCGCGACCGTCGGCGGCGTGCGGCTCACCGAGCCGGCCGCGGACCTGGCCACCCTGCTCGCGCTGGCCTCGGCCACGGTGAACGAGCCGGTCGGCGAGGGCGTGGTGGCCATCGGCGAGGTCGGGCTGGCCGGCGAGGTGCGGCCGGTGACCGGGGTGCGGCGGCGGCTCACCGAGGCCGCGCGGCTGGGCTTCAAGACCGCGCTGGTCCCGCCGGATCCGGACGGCAAGGAATACGGCGGGAACCTTGCGGGGCTGTCGATCGTCGAAGTGGGCGACGTCCGGGCAGCGCTTCACGCCGTGGCGACCGGCTCGCGCCGGTAAGGTTGAGACACTACGACCGTTTGCTTCCCGCGCTCGTGGAGACCGGGGACGAGCGGCACATGGGGGCCCCGGGCACCCGGGGCGGGAACAACGAGAGCAGGATGGGATTCGCACAGTGACAGGTGAGGCCTCCGAACGCGCCGCCCTGTCGGCGATCCTGTCCACCGTCGCCCCGGGCACCGTGCTGCGCGACGGCCTGGAGCGCATCCTGCGCGGCAACACCGGCGGCCTGGTGGTCTTCGGCTTCGACAAGCTCGTGGACGAGATGGCCACCGGCGGTTTCGTGCTCGACGTCGAGTTCTCCCCGCAGCGGCTGCGTGAGCTGTGCAAGATGGACGGCGCCGTGGTGGTCTCCAGCGACGGCTCCCGCATCGTGCGCGCCGGCGTCCAGCTGGTCCCGGACCCGGCGATCCCGACCGCGGAGACCGGCACCCGGCACCGCACCGCCGACCGCGTCGCCAAGCAGACCGGCTTCCCGGTGCTGTCGGTGTCGCAGTCGATGCGCATCATCGCGCTCTACCTGCGCGGCCAGCGCGTGGTGCTGGAGGACTCCGGCGCGATCCTGTCCAAGGCGAACCAGGCGCTGGCCACGCTGGAGCGCTACAAGCTCCGGCTGGACGAGGTCACCGGCACGCTGTCGGCGCTGGAGATCGAGGACCTGGTGACGGTCCGCGACGTGGCGGCGGTGGCGCAGCGCCTGGAGATGGTGACCCGCATCGCCGACGAGGTGGCCGGCTACGTGGTCCAGCTCGGCGTGGACGGCCGGCTGCTGTCCCTGCAGCTGGACGAGCTGATGGCCGGCGTGGACCCGGACCGCGACCTGATCGCCCGCGACTACCTGCCCGAGCGCACCGGCAAGAAGGCGCGCACCGTCTCCGACGTCTCCGACGACCTCGGCGGCCTGGACCGCACCCAGCTGCTCGACCTGCTGCAGGTGGCCAGGGCGATGGGCTTCGGCGGCGGCGTGGAGGTGCTGGAGTCCGCGGTCTCCCCGCGCGGCTACCGGCTGCTGGCCAAGGTGCCGCGGCTGCCCGGCGCGGTCATCGACCGGCTGGTCGAGCACTTCGGCGGGCTGCAGAAGCTGCTCGCGGCCTCCATCGACGACCTGCAGCGGGTCGAGGGTGTCGGGGAGACCCGGGCCCGGTCGGTGCGCGAGGGGCTGTCACGGCTGGCGGAGTCCTCGATCCTCGAGCGGTACGTCTGAGTTCTGCGGAGCGGCGGTCTGCGGGGTGACAGCCTGCGGAGCGGCGGTCTGCGCAACGGCAGTCTGCGCAACGGCGGCCGCCGGCGGCTTCAGGAAGCCAGTCGCCCAGGCGACCGCGATGGTGGCCACTGAGAAGGCCAGCCCGGTGGGCACCGTGGCCGACGCGCTGTGGCCGATCGCGATCCCGCCGGCGAACGCGCCGAACGCGATGCCGACGTTGGCAGCGGACACCGGCAGCGACTGCGCGAGCTGGCCGCCGGGGCCGGCCAGGCTGATCACCCGCACCTGGAGCGAGGGCACGATGCCGTAGAAGGACAGGCCCAGGACCAGCAGCACCGGCGCCACCAGCCACGCGACCGAGCCGACGAACCAGAGCGCCAGCAGCGAACCGGCGATCCCGAAGGACCCGACGAGCAGGGCCCGTCCGGCGTTCCGATCGGCGAACCCGCCGCCGCCGAACGAACCGGCCGCCGTGGCCGCGCCGTACGCCAGCAGGAACACGCTCAGCATGGCCCCGGACACGCCGGTGACCTTCTGCAGGAACGGCACCAGGTAGGTCAGCACCGCGAACACCGTCGAGAAGACGATGAAGTTCAGGAACAGCACGGCCAGCACCCTGGGCGCGAAGGCGTACCGGGCCTGGTGTCCGGCACCGGCGCCGCCGGACGGCACGGACGGGACCAGGGCCAGCGTCCCGATCAGCGTCACCACCGCACCGGCCACGATCGCCGCGAACGAGCCGCGCCAGCCGAGGGTCTGACCGACCAGCGTCCCCAGCGGCAGCCCGAGCGCCCCCGACACGGCGGCACCGGCGACGACGATCCCGATCGCCCGGCCCACGTCCTCCGTGTCGCCGGGGACCTGTTCTACGGGAAGGGCGTCCGGGCCACCGGCGTAGACGTGGTCGCGGCCGAGGCGGGAGTCGCCCCGACCACGCTGTACCGCCTGTTCGGTTCCAAGGACGACCTGATCGGCGCCTAGGTGGAGGAGGCCGACCAGGGCTTCCGGGCCATCATCGAGACCGCGGTCGCCGCGGCCGGACCGGATCCGCGCGACCGGATCATCGCGGTCTTCGACGCCGCCTACGGGGAGATCGCCGCCGAGCGGTTCCAGGACTGCACGATGATGCGGGCGCTCGCGGAGTTCCCCGACCCGGAGCTGCCGGCCCACCGCAACGCCGTCGCGGGCAAGGACTGGCTGCGGGCCCGCCTCGGCGAGCTGACCGGCGCGCTGGCGGTCGAGGACCCGGCCGGCCTCGCCGACCGGCTGACGCTGGTTCTGGAAGGCATGCTCGCTTCGGGCCACGCGCTGGGCCCTGACGGCCCGGCCGGGCAGGGGCGGCGCTTGGCGGAACTGCTACTGCCCCCGCCGCCCGGGACCGGCGACTGAGCCTGCTGCGACCGAACCGCCGCCAAGCCGCTCTCCAGCGACGCGGGGCGGCTTCCGCTGTCTGTCTCCGTCAGGGATCCGCGGCTCAGCCGAAGAACTCGACCAGCGTCGGCGCCAGCGCCTCGGGGTGCTGCAGCACGCCGTGGTCCTCGCCCGGCAACACGACCAGCCGCGCGCCGGGCACCGAATCGGCCACCGCCTTCGCGCCGGCCATCAGGCCCGGGGCGGTCTTGTCCCCGTAGACGGCCAGCACCGGCACCCGCAGCGCGGCCAGCCGGTCCCGGTCGACGAACTCCCACGGCCGGGACAGGGCCACGTCGTACGGCAGCGTCGGGGCCTTGTCGAGGAAGAAGGCCCAGGTCGGGCCATGCTTCATGCCCGAGACGATCTCCGGCGGCAGGCCGATGGCCTCGGTGAAGAAAGCGCTCGCCGCGCCGTCCCGGTCGCCCTCGTCGGCCATGGCGGTGAGCCGGTCCAGCAGATCGGACGGCGGGTGCGGCAGGTCCGGGTCGGCCCGGTAGGGCGACTCGTAGACGGCCACCGAGTCCGCCGGCAGGCCGCGCATCGCGCCTTCCAGGACCAGGATCGCGCCCGAGGAGTGGCCGAACAGGTGCGCGTGCCCGCCGACGTGCTCGATGACCGCCGCCAGGTCGTCGATCTCGGCGGCGACGTCGAAGCCGCCGCCGGCCTCGCGCACCGCGTCCGTGCTCTCGCCCCGGCCGCGGCGGTCGTAGGTGACGACGGTGAAGCGCGGGGCCAGTTCCATGGCGACCCCGGCGACCGTGCTGCGGTCGTTGAAGGCACCGCCGACGAGGACCACGACGGGCCCGCTGCCGAGCGAGTCGACCGCGATGGTGCTGCCGTCCTTTGACGTGATGTGGTCGGTCATGGCGATCAGCCTTCCTGAGGTGGGCTCTGGGGTGCTTCCGTCAGGTGGTCGGAGCCGGCTCCCCATTCTCGACACGGCCCGCCGATCTTTTCTCGGCGAGCCGCGGGGCCCATCGCGCCGCCGGCGGTCAGCTGTCAGCTGTCAGCCACCGGCGGTCAGCTGTCTGCCGCCGGCCGGCTTCCGGTTCAGCTGCCGGTCTTCAGCTCGAAGGTCTTCGGCTGGCTCTGCGCGGCTGGCGCGTTCGGGCCGCTGCCGGCGCCCAGGCTCACCACGCCGTAGTACGTGCCGAGCGCGGCGGGGCTGCCACCCGGTGCGCAGCCGGCGGAGGAGCGGGTGCGGTTCCAGGTGTAGGTGACGGTCTGGACCGCGCCGGGGGCGATGCCACGCAGATCCTTGCCGCCGGTCGCGCAGTCCGCCGAGGACCAGACGTGGTCCAGGCCGGAGTAGACGTTCAGGACCAGCGACTTCGGGCTCACGTCGACGTCGCAGTCGGAGGTGCCCTTGTTGACCACGGCGACCGTGAACTGCGGGTTGACCCCGTTGGCGTAGGCCGACTCCTGCGAGGTCAGGCTCACACTGAGCTGGCAGCCCGGGCCGCTGGTGCTGCCGCCGGGACCGGCGCCGGAGGCCCCGCCGGTGGTGCCGACCACCCCGCCGTTCACCCCGCCGGGCAGCGAAGTCGAGCCGCTGGCGCCGCCGGCCGGCGCGCCGGCACTCGACGAGGCACCGCCGGACGCCCCGCCGTTGGCCCCGGCTGACGAGGAGCCGCCCCCGGCGGTCGGCGTCGAGGACGACGACGCGGCCGGGCTGCTGCTCTTCCCGTCGCCGGCCGGCTGATTCTTCTTGGAGCCCGAACCCGAGCACGCATAGAGGACCAGCGCCAACGCGGCGACGACAGCCAGCACAACCAAAACGCGCCGCCGCCAATAGACGGCGGGCGCGAGAGATCCGACGGGATTTCGAAGCGAACCCACGAAGGGTCACTCTACGGGGCCGCCGCCACGGCGTGCCGCACGCCTCGCCGTACGATCGTCAGATGGCGCAAAGATCGACCGGGCCCGACCGCGGCCCCACCGACCTCGCAGGCTTCGAACAGGGTGCCGAACTGGTCGAACGGGTCGTCGACTGGTTCCGGGCCGAGGCCCGGGACCTCCCCTGGCGCCGCCCCGACGCCTCACCGTGGGCGGTGATGGTCAGCGAGTTCATGCTCCAGCAGACCCCGGTCTCCCGCGTGCTGCCGGTCTACGAGGCCTGGCTCGCACGCTGGCCGACCCCGGCCGCCCTGGCCGCCGAGCCCGTGGGCGAGGCCGTGCGGGCCTGGGGGCGTCTGGGGTACCCGCGGCGCGCGCAGCGGCTCCACGCGGCCGCCACGGCCGTCGAGGAGGCCTTCGACGGCGTGGTGCCGGACACGTACGAGGACTTGTGGTCGCTGCCGGGCGTCGGCGAGTACACGGCGGGCGCGATCGCCTCGTTCGCGTATCAGAAGCGGCACATCGTGCTCGACACGAACGTGCGCCGCGTCCTGGCCCGCGTGGTGACCGGCACGGAGTTCCCGGCCGCGGCGACCACCCCCGCCGACCGCCGCATCGCCACCGCCCTGCTGCCCGAGGCCGCCCCCGACGCCGCGGAATGGGCCGCCGCCAGCATGGAGCTGGGCGCCGTGGTGTGCACGGCCCGCGCGCCCCGCTGCGGCACCTGCCCGGTCTCCGGGCTCTGCCGCTGGGTCGCCGACGGCAAGCCCGCGTACGTGGGGCCCCCGCGCCGCGGGCAGACCTACGAGGGCACGGACCGCCAGGCCCGCGGTCGGCTGCTCGCGGTACTGCGCGACACCCACGGCCCGGTGCCGCGCGAGGAACTGGAGGCGGCGTGGACGCGGGACGTCGCGCAGCGGGAGCGGGCGCTGGCCAGCCTGGTGAGCGACGGGCTGGTCGCGGAGATGGAGGGGGAGATGTTCGCGCTGGCCCATTGAGGAATGTGAATATGCGTTGAGCTCGCTGCGGCCCGACTGTCAGGCTCGTGCTCCATGACCGCTGAATCCGCGAAGGATCTGGCCCACCGGCGCCTGAAGGGCGGCCGCGAGGCCCTGGTCTGGAAGCTCGACGGCCTGTCCGAGTACGACGCCCGCCGCCCGATGACCGCGACCGGCACCAACCTGCTGGGCCTGATCAAGCATCTCGCGCTGTGGGAGTCCCGGTACTTCGGCGAGGTCTTCGGGCGGCCGTTCCCGGAACCGCTGCCGCGGTGGCAGGACTCCGACGGCAGCGAGATGTGGGCGGCCGAGGACGAGACCCGCGCCGAGATCGTCGACCGCTACCGGCGGGCCTGCGCGCACGCCGACGCGACGATCAGCGGGCTGCCGGCCGACGCGCCCGGACACGTGCCGTGGTGGCCGCGGCCGGAGACCGAGCTGTTCGCCATCGTGGTCCACATGCTCGACGACACCGCGCGCCACGCCGGGCACGCCGACATCATGCGCGAGCAGATCGACGGCCGGACCGGGTACGCGGCCGCGTACGAGGAGCCGATCGACGTCGCGGCGCGGGAGACGCTGCGTGCGAGGATCGAAGCGGCGGCCAGGGCTGCCGACCCCCGATGAGCCGGCAGCCGGCTGAATCCGACAGCTGATTCTCTGATTCCGCATTCCGTTCCGCTATCGCGCGCGAAAGCCGGTCACCCCGCCAGCACCGCAGCCTCCCCCATCTCCGCCCCCTCACACGCGACCCGCCGCGAGTAGGCGGTCACCAAAGCCCGCAGCCGCTGCTCCGTCTCCGCGCCGACCGGCGTCACCACCACCAGCCGCTGCTCGGAGGCTTCCGGCGCGGTCAGCATGTCGTACCCCACCGTCAGCACCCCCGCGGTCGGGTGCGCCACGCGCTTCATCCCGCTGCTGCGCTCCCCGACGGTGTGGTCCCCCCACCAGCCGGCGAAGGCGCGGTGGCCGGCGCGCAGGCGGGCGATCACCGCGTGCAGGCGCGGGTCGTCGGGGTACTTCGCCGCGTTGGCCCGCAACGCCCCGACCGTCTCGCGCGCGATCTGGTCCCAGGACAGCTGGCTCCTGCGGCAGCCCGGGTCCAGGAACAGCATCAGGGCGGCGTTCGAGGCGGTGCCGTGGCCGAAGCCGTCGCCGAACATGGCGGTGGCCGCCGCGTTGTACGCCAGGATGTCGAAGCTGTGGTCGAGCACGTACGCCGGCAGCATCGGCATGCCGTCGAGGATCGCGCGCAGCGAGACGGTCACGCCGGCCCGCCGGTCGGGCAGCGGCCGCGGCGGCGCTTCGCCGCGGGCCGTCAGGTGCAGGTACTCGCGCTCGACCGGGGACAGGCGCAGCGCCTCGGCGAGGGCGTCCAGGACCGCCGAGCCGGGGGCGCCGGCGCGCCCCTGCTCCAGCCTGATGTACCAGTCGATGCTCACTGCTGCCAGCTCGGCGACCTCCTGACGGCGCAGGCCCGGCGTGCGGCGGCGGCCGACGCTGCGCAGGCCCACGTCCTCCGGCGCGAGCCGGCCGCGCATGGCGGTCAGGAACTCGCCGAGCGTGCTTTGGCGGGTGGTACGCGGAATACCAGGTTTCGAAGACTCTCCCAGTGATTCCCCGTGGACTCGAAACTCTTGACCCATGATGAAGAAGACGAAGATCGCCGTCGCCGGGGTTGCGTCCGCCGCCATGTTCGCCGCGGGAGCGGCCACCGCGTACGCCGCCGTCCACGACCGGTTCGGCTACAGCCCGGTCCGCAGCGGCATCCCGAAGGACGCCGCGCACTTCCACATCAGCTCCCCCGACCTGGTCGACGGCGGGGTCTTCCCGGCCTCCGAGGTCTGCACCGGGTACACGACCGCGCCGCGGCTGAGCTGGTCCGGCGCCCCGGCCGGGACCAAGAGCTTCGCCGTGGAGATGTTCGACCCGCAGGCCCCGACGGGCAGCGGGTTCTCGCACTGGCGCGCCTGGGACATCCCGGCGACCGCGAGCACGTTCGGGGGCCAGGCCCCGGCGCCGGCCGGGACCGTGGCCGGGCTGAACGACTTCGGCGACGCGTTCTTCGACGGGCCGTGCCCGCCGGCCGGCGACGTCGTGCACCACTACGAGATCCGGGTGCTGGCGCTGGACACGGCGAGCATCGGGCTGCCGGGCCAGGGGACCAGCACCGCGTATTCCGGATTCGTGCTGGGCCGGCACACCATCGGGGTCGCGCAGATGGTGGTCAACGCGAAGCAATAGATGATCGGCGCGTAACAAAAATCCTCGGTATCTGCCGGATGGTGGACATTCGGCCGTCTATAGGCCGGATGTCCGTTACCGGAGTTCCGAAAGTGTCGTTGAGGCCCGAGAGCCGACCTTCGGCTCCTCGAATTCGACGACATCTGAGGTACATCCATGCACGCCTTTGCAAGGAAGGGCCTGCTGCTGTCGGCCGCGACCGGCACGCTGGTCATGGGCTACGCCGGCATCGCGGCCGCGCAGGACTCGGCGACCACGCACGGGGCCGCCGCCGACAGCCCCGGCGCGGTCTCCGGCAACGTGGCGCAGGTCCCCGCCGACGTCCCGATCCAGGTCTGCGGGGACGCCGGCGCCGCCGCCGCCGGGATGGTGGGCAGCCGCGACAACGACTGCCTGACCGACGACGCCACGGCCAAGGCCGACGGCGTCGCCGCCGACAGCCCCGGGGCGGTCTCCGGCAACGTCGGCTCGGTCGCGGCCAACGTCCCGGTCCAGGCCTGCGGGCTGTCCGGAGGCGCGCTGGCGGCCGATGTCCAGGCCCACGACAACGACTGCGTGGACGAGGGCACGCACGCCCTGGCCAAGGGCGCGGCGGCCGACTCCCCCGGCCTGGTCTCCGGCAACGTGCTGCAGCTGTCCGCCGACGCGCCGGTCCAGGCCTGCGGCGACGCGGTCTCGCTGCTCGGCTTCGACACCGCGGCCAAGGACAACCACTGCGTGAACGGCGCCCCCGAGATGGCCCCGCCGGTGATGGCGCGCCCGCCGGTGATGACTCCCCCGCCGTCCGAGTGCCCGCAGCCCCCGCCGGTGATGGCCCCGCCGCCGGTGAACCCCTGCCCCCCGCCGCCCCCGGGCCAGTGCCCGCCGCCCGGCTCGGACACCTGGTCTCCCTCCGCCTCCGAGACCGCCCCGCCCTCGGACGCCGCCGCCACGCCCCAGTCCTCGGAGATCCCCGCGCCCCCGGCGGACACCGCCGCCCCGGCCATCCCGGCCCCGCCGGCGTCCTGAACCGCACGACCACCCGGCGGCCGTGAGCGTCGGCCGCCCGCTCCACCCCACGTCCAGCAGCGCAACCACGGGGACGCCCCCAGCCGGAGCCGACGTCACTCCGGAACGGGCCCGTGGTCAGGACACTGGACATGACGACGGCCGCTCACCCGCGTACGGGGTGGGCGGCCGTTGCTTTTCGGGCGCAAAGCAGTGGCCGCCCACCCCGTCTCCGGGGCGGGCGGCCGCTGGCTATTACTGGTTCCTACCGTCCGATCAGGCGCTGACCGGCGGCGTGGCCTCCGGCGCCGCCGGCGGCAGCGTCCCGGACTCCAGCACCGAGGCGTCCTCCGGGACGTCCTCCTTCGGGCCGGCCTTGAAGGTGAACCGCTGGTCGGACTCGACCGCGCCGGTCTCGGCGTTCTCGTCCACCGTGATCAGCTGGCCGGCCCGGACCTCGCCGAAGAGGATCTTCTCCGACAGCGGGTCCTCGATGTGGCGCTGGATCGCGCGGCGCAGCGGCCGGGCGCCGAGCACCGGGTCGTAGCCCAGGTTGGCGATGAGCTCCTTGGCCTTGCGGGTCAGGACGATGCCCATGTCCTTGTCCTTCAGGCGGGAGTCGACCTTGCTCATCATCAGGTCCACGATCGCGACGATGTCGTCCTGGCTCAGCTGCGGGAACACCACCGTGTCGTCGACGCGGTTCAGGAACTCCGGGCGGAAGTGCTGCTTCAGCTCGTCGTTGACCTTCGCCTTCATGCGCTCGTACGGGGCCTTGGTGTCGCCCTGGGCCGCGAAGCCCAGGCCGAAGCCCTTGGAGATGTCCCGGGTGCCGAGGTTGGTGGTCATGATGATCACCGTGTTCTTGAAGTCCACGACCCGGCCCTGGGAGTCGGTCAGGCGGCCGTCCTCCAGGATCTGCAACAGCGAGTTGAAGATGTCCGGGTGCGCCTTCTCGACCTCGTCGAACAGGACCACCGAGAACGGCTTGCGGCGCACCTTCTCGGTGAGCTGGCCGCCCTCCTCGTAGCCGACGTATCCGGGCGGCGAGCCGAACAGCCGGGAGACCGTGTGCTTCTCGGAGAACTCGGACATGTCCAGCTGGATCAGCGCGTCCTCGTCGCCGAACAGGAACTCCGCCAGGGCCTTGGCCAGCTCGGTCTTACCGACGCCGGACGGGCCGGCGAAGATGAACGAGCCGCCGGGGCGCTTGGGGTCCTTCAGCCCGGCACGGGTGCGCCGGATCGCCTGGGACAGACCCTTGATCGCCTGGTTCTGGCCGATGACGCGCTTGTGCAGCTCGTCCTCCATGCGCAGCAGGCGGGAGGTCTCCTCCTCGGTGAGCTTGAACACCGGGATGCCCGTGGCGGTGGCCAGGACCTCGGCGATCAGCTCCTCGTCGACCTCGGCCACGACGTCCAGGTCGCCCTGCTTCCACTCCTTCTCCCGGCGCGCCTTGGCGCCCTGGAGCTGCTTCTCCTGGTCGCGCAGGGCGGCGGCCTTCTCGAAGTCCTGCGCGTCGATCGCGGACTCCTTCTCCTTGCGCACGTTCGCGATCTTGTCGTCGAACTCGCGCAGGTCCGGCGGCGCGGTCATGCGGCGGATGCGCATCCGGGAGCCGGCCTCGTCGATCAGGTCGATGGCCTTGTCCGGCAGGAAGCGGTCGGAGATGTAGCGCTCGGCCAGCGTGGCCGCGGCCACCAGCGCGCCGTCGGTGATGGACACCCGGTGGTGCGCCTCGTAGCGGTCGCGCAGGCCCTTGAGGATCTCGATGGTGTGTGCCACCGAGGGCTCGGCCACCTGGATCGGCTGGAAGCGGCGCTCCAGGGCGGCGTCCTTCTCGACGTACTTGCGGTACTCGTCGAGGGTGGTGGCGCCGATGGTCTGCAGCTCGCCGCGGGCCAGCATGGGCTTCAGGATCGAGGCCGCGTCGATGGCACCCTCCGCCGCGCCCGCGCCGACCAGGGTGTGCAGCTCGTCGATGAACAGGACGATGTCGCCGCGGGTGCGGATCTCCTTGAGCACCTTCTTCAGGCGCTCCTCGAAGTCACCGCGGTAGCGGGAGCCGGCCACCAGGGCACCGAGGTCCAGGGTGTACAGGTGCTTGTCCTTGAGCGTCTCGGGCACCTCGCCCTTGACGATCGCCTGGGCCAGGCCCTCCACGACGGCGGTCTTGCCGACGCCGGGCTCGCCGATCAGCACCGGGTTGTTCTTGGTGCGGCGGGACAGCACCTGCATGACCCGCTCGATCTCCTTCTCGCGCCCGATCACCGGGTCGAGCTTGCCCTCGCGGGCCGCCTGGGTCAGGTTGCGGCCGAACTGGTCCAGCACCAGCGAGGTGGACGGCGTGCCCTCGGCCGGACCGCCGGCCGCCGCGGCCTCCTTGCCGCCGCCGGAGTAGCCGGACAGCAGCTGGATCACCTGCTGGCGCACCCGGTTCAGGTCCGCGCCCAGCTTGACCAGCACCTGCGCCGCGACACCCTCGCCCTCGCGGATCAGCCCGAGCAGAATGTGCTCGGTGCCGATGTAGTTGTGGCCCAGCTGCAGCGCCTCGCGCAGCGACAGCTCCAGGACCTTCTTGGCCCGCGGCGTGAAGGGGATGTGGCCGGACGGGGCCTGCTGGCCCTGGCCGATGATCTCCTCCACCTGCTGGCGGACCGCTTCGAGCGAGATGCCGAGGCTCTCCAGGGCCTTGGCCGCCACACCCTCACCCTCGTGGATGAGGCCGAGGAGGATGTGCTCGGTCCCGATGTAGTTGTGGTTGAGCATCCTGGCCTCTTCTTGGGCCAGGACGACGACGCGCCGTGCGCGGTCGGTGAACCGTTCGAACATTCCTCATCGCTCCCCGGAGCGTCGCGGGCCGACGTGTTGATCGAGATACAACCTGTGAAGGGAGTACAGATCGTGCGCTTGCCCTGGTGTGTTGCTAGTTCCGTGCGGTGCCAAACCAGTGTTCCCGCCTGTGGTGGCAGGCGGGCTCGCAACCGATGCTAGTCCCGCTGTCCCTGGCAGGTGGGGCGACTTCCCCGCTGTGTTCGGGGCGGTCACACCTCCCAGGGCCTTCAGTTGGTCCAACTCGCCGCCTCTGACGTGGTGTTCCCGGTAGCGGGGCCCCAGACCCGAATAGGGTGTACGCCAAGAGCGAACGGGGAGGTCGATCCACATGCCGGACGTGGTCTCCGTACCGGAAGCCGCGGGGCGCGAGGCGCTGGCCAGGCTGCTGGGATACGGCCAGCCTGCGGTCGCGCCGGGACCGGTCGCGCTGTCCGCCGCCGGCCGGGTGCTGTTCTACGTCGCCGACGGCGGCGCCGATGACCTGCCGGAACTGCTGGAGTGGCTGGACTGGGGCGGGGTCCGGCTGGACCTGACCGCGGTGCGCGGGCCCGACCTCACCGATCCGCCGGTGCGCTGGCTGCACCCCTCCACGGTCCCGATGCAGCGCCCCGGCGCCGAGCAGAGCATCACCACCGCCACCCCGGACAGCACTGACGCCACCGACCACGTCGGCGGCGTCGGCAACAGCAACAACAACAGCGGCAACGACAACAACGGAGCCGACCCCGGCGGAACCGGCGCCGTAAGGGCGGTCGAGCACGCCCCACGCCGCCCCGCCTACCCGACCCCGGGCCTGCCCGAAGCCCCGGAGCTGATCGCCCTGCTGGCCACTCTGGCCGCGGCCTGCCACCGGCTCGCGGTGGCCGCCGCGCGCTGAACCCGGCGGCGCCGCCCGAGCCGCCCGAGGCCGCTCCGGCCGGCCCCACAGCTCCCGTGACGTCGCGCTGGTACGGCTCGGCGACGCCCGGGGGCTATTAGTGGGCGGCGTTGTAGCGATTCATCAGGTCGGTCGGAATACGCCCCCGGTCGCTGATTTCCACGCCCTGGGAGCGCAGCCATTCACGGATGTGCTTGGTGTCGCGGCGGGCCGGGCCGGTGCCGTACTTCCGACGGCCGGTGGCCGCGGCGTTGTGCGCGCTCACCTGGGTCGCGGCACCGACGTACTTCTCAAGCGCCTTGCGCAATTCCTTCTCATGCGCCTCGGACAGGTCGATCTCGTAGGACTTCCCGTCGAGGCCGAACTTCACAGTGCTCGCGCCCTCGGAGCCGTCGAGGTCGTCGTGGAACACCTCAATGGTGCGCTTGGCCATCGGGCGGCCCGCCTTTCTCCAGTTCTGGGATATACCTGCAGTCAGCAAAGCGCATTACGGTGGTGAAATCAAATCCCCGCCGAGTGCCGCGCTGAGGTCCTACAAGATCCGCAGCATGCGCGTATTGCCCAGAGTGTTGGGTTTGACCTGCTCCAAGTCCAGGAACTCCGCGACCCCGCCGTCCGGCGACTTCGACAGTTCGGCTTCGATCTGCGGCGGCACCGGGACCCCGCTGATCTCGGAGAATCCGTGCGCGGCGAAGAAGTCCACTTCGAACGTCAGGCAGAACAGCCGGCGAACGCCGATCCGGGCGGCGGTACGGACGAGTTTGTCAAGGATTCGCGCGCCGACTCCCATACCCCGGCATTCCGGGTCCACGGCCAGCGTGCGCACTTCTGCGAGATCCAGCCAGATCACGTGCAGGGCCCCGCATCCGACCACCCGGCCGTCGCCGTCGTGTTCGGCCACCCAGAACTCCTGGATGTCCTCGAAAAGCGTGACGTCCGGCTTGTCCAGCAGGATGCCTTTGTAACGCCCGAGCAGTTCACGGATCGCGCCGACATCGTCGGTACGGGCCCGGCGCACGGTGATATCGGCGGCGGACAGGGAGCTGGTCATCCGAAAAGGTCGCTTCTCACGTCGGCGGGATCGGCCCCGGCGGCCGCCAGGACACCGAGGCAGGCCTGGACCGTGCCGGTCGACCCGACGGCCACGCCGCCCCACCCGGACAGTGTCCCGCCGTCCGCGAGGCCCTTGAGGTATTCGTCCAGATGCTGAGGCAATTCCTCGGCGGCCCCCAGGTGCACGACGACCGCGTTGCCGTGCGCGGCGGCCAGCTCGACCAGGCGCTCGGCCAGGTAGGACGCCTGGTCGGCGCCCTCGTCCGCAGCGGCGGCGGCCACGGCGGCCTTGGCAGCCTTCTGGGCTTTCACCGGTGGCGTCGCGGCAGCCTTCGCAGTCTTGGCGGTCTTCTTCGCCGCCGCGGCCTTCTTTGCGGGCTTGGCGGCGTTGAGGGAGTTCCCGACCACGATGTGCACCGGACGGTCGTCCCCGGCCGCGGCGGCGTCCTCCAGCAGCGCGGCGATGGGGGCCAGGCCGGTGCCGTGCCCGACCGCGATCAGCCGGGAGGCGCCGGCCGGGAAGGCCAGGTCGCCGGCCGGGGCCGCGATCCGGATGCGGTCGCCGACCTCCAGCTCGTCGTGCACGACGTTGCTCAGCCGGCCGTCGGCGGTGCGCTGGACGTGGAACTCCAGGACCGAGTGCTCCGGATCGGCGGCGGCAGCGGCATCGGTCTGAGGCGCGGCGGCGAAGGAGAAGTCCCGCCAGACCCAGGGCAGCCGGCCGAGCTCGATCGCGGCGTACTGGCCGGCGCGGTAGGGGTACGGGAACGCGGTGCGGACCCGGAGGCGGACCACGTCCTCGGCCATCCGGTCGACCTCGACGACCTCGGCCTCCCAGTACGCCGGGCCCTGCGCGTCGGCCTCGGCGGCGATCCCGAGCATCGCCGAGGCGACCATGGTCAGCTCGTCGACCCAGGCGACCGCGGCCTCATAGGTCCAGGCCTCGCCTATGGTGCGCTCCAGAGCCGTCATCACCGACCCGGCGAACGCGCGGTAATGCGGCTCGCGGACACCGTACTTGCGATACTCCAGCGCGAGCCTGCGCAACAACGGCAGCAGCGCGCCGGGCCGGTCCAGGTCGGCGATGACCCGGCCGGCCGCCTCCAGAGTCCGCTCGTCGCGGCGCTTCTCGTCCCCGGCCGCGAAGTACTTGCGGTAGCGGGGATTGGAGGTGAAGAAGTCCTCGTACAAAGAATTGGTAAAAACTTCCGGCCGTGCACTGACGGCGGCGAACCCTTGCCGCACCAACGCCAGAGCTTGCGCGCGACCGGCCAGCAGATCGTCGTTGAGGGATTCGCCGTCCACAGCCAGAGCTTCCGTCACGCGCACGACATTAACAGGACGCTAAGCGGCGCCCGACTCTGATCCGCGCTTCGGACCCGAACTGAAACGCGGGTCATTCCGCTCGGCTTCCAACTCACGCGCCCGTGCCTCAGCCCGCTTCTGCGGGTTCTGCGACACGACAATGAGCCTGATGACGTAGATGAACGCTACCGCCACCACGAAGGACGGTACATAAAGGCCCAGATTGCCCATCATCGTGTCGCTTCCCCCTCGAACTGAACGAGGCGTTTGTCGGTCCCGCCAGAGTACCTACGCGGGCTTAACGAACGGGAACAGGATGGTCTCCCGGATCAGCCGGCCGGTGAGCGCCATCAGAATCCGGTCGATGCCGGCCCCGATGCCGCCGGCCGGCGGCATCGCGTACTCCAGGGCCCGCAGGAAGTCCTCGTCCAGCTGCATCGCGTCCGGGTCGCCCCCGGCCGCCAGCAGCGACTGCTCGGTGAACCGCTCGCGCTGGTCCACCGGGTCGATCAGCTCGGAGTAGCCGGTGCCGATCTCCGCGCCCCAGCCGACCAGGTCCCAGCGCTCGGCCAGCCGCGGGTCGGTGCGGTGGGCCCGGGTCAGCGGCGAGACGTCCTTCGGGAAGTCCCGGTAGAACGTCGGCAGCACGGTCTTGTCCTCGACCAGGTGCTCGTACATCTCCAGCACCACCTGGCCGCGGGTCCAGCCCGGGGCGTAGGGGATCTGCGCGGCGTCGCACAGCTTCTTCAGGGCGCCGATCTCGGTGTCGGCCGAGACCTCCTCGCCGAGCGCGGCGGAGATCGCCTCGTTGACGGTGACCGACTTCCAGTCCCCGCTGATGTCGAACTCCTCGACCTCGCCGTCGGCATTCAGCCGGCGGGCCACCTGGGACCCGAAGATCGCCTCGGCGCCCTCCTGGATCACCTGCTGCGTCAGCTTCTGCATGACGTCGTAGTCGCCGTAGACCTCGTAGGCCTCCAGCATGGTGAACTCGGGGCTGTGCGTGGAGTCCGCGCCCTCGTTGCGGAAGTTGCGGTTGATCTCGAAGACCTTCTCGATGCCGCCGACCAGCAGCCGCTTGAGGTAGAGCTCCGGCGCGATGCGCATATAGAGCTTCATGTCGTAGGCGTTGATGTGGGTCTCGAACGGCCGGGCGTTCGCACCGCCGTGGATCGGCTGCAGCATCGGCGTCTCGACCTCGGTGTAGCCGCGCTGCGCGAGGCTCGAGCGCAGCGAGCGCACCAGGTCCGAGCGGGTGAAGAGCATCCGCCGGGCATCGGGGTTCACGATCAGGTCGACGTAGCGCTGGCGCACGCGCGCCTCGGGGTCGGTCAGCCCCTTGTGCTTGTCCGGCAGCGGCCGCAGGCACTTGGAGGTGATGGCCCAGCTCTCCACCATGATGGACAGCTCGCCGCGCCTGGATGTGATGATCTCACCGGTGACGCCGACCAGGTCGCCGAGGTCGACGTCGCCCTTCCAGTCCTCCAGCGACTCCGCCCCGAGCCGGTCCAGCGAGAACATCGCCTGGATCTCGAACTCGCCCTCGCGCAGCGTGGCGAAGCACAGCTTGCCGCCGGTCCGCGACAGCACGACGCGGCCGGCGATCCCGGCCCGCTGCCCGGTGGCGGTGTCCGGCTCCAGGTCGCTGTACTCCGCGCGCAGCTCCCCGATGGTGGCGGTCCGCGGGTACCCGACCGGGTACGGATCCACGCCGCGCTCGCGCAGTTTGTCCAGCTTCTCCCGGCGGATGCGGATCTGCTCGGGAAGGTCGGACTCGGGCTGCGCCGGAGGCGGGGTGGTTTCGGTCATGGGTCAAGGCTACTTGGCCCGCTTCAAGGGGTCGCAACCGAATACCACGTGGCGGGCTGAATCGGGGCCCCGAGCCCGGCTCAGCCGCGGAAGGCCGGATAGGCCGGCAGGTCCGCGGTACTCCAGTGCGCGGTGAGAAGCAGCAGGTCCCGGAAGACGCCAGCCATCACCGGCAGCTCCCCCGCACGCTCCAGGGCGGTCGCCGTCACCTCCCACCGGTAGCGCAGCACCTGCCGCGCACTGGCGATCGGATTGCGGTTCCGGTTCATAGGCCGGTCCTCCTCCAGAACGCCCGGCATCAGCCACTGCGTAATGTTGACCACGTAGGCGACCGACGCCAGCCGCACCCCGGGCCGCCAGATCCGGTCATCAGCCAGTTCCGGATACGCCTTCACCACCTCGGCGCGATAGGCACGCTCCGCCTCCATGGAGAAGCTCTTAGGCAGCCGGAACACGCACCAGCAGCTCCCGAACGGCATCCGGCTGTAGGACGCGTCCAGGAAGACCGAGTGGAACCCCGCGCCCTCGAAGTCGATCGGCCGCAGCCCCGAGGGCGTCAGCAGATGGTTGTCGGGGCAGATGTCGCCCGGGGAGAAGACCCGGAACCGGTCGTGGTCCAGGGCCGACACCGCGTCGAGGTCGGCGTCCAGCCCCGGCGGCACCGCGATGCCGAGCGTGCCGAGAAGGTCCGGCACCTTCGCCATGTCCTCGGTGACCCACATGCCGTGCGCCTGCCCCAGCTCGCTCTCGCGACCGACCGTCTGCACGGCGAGCCGCCCATAGGTGACGGCCCACTCGATGAGCACCTCGCGCGCCCGCGTCTCGTCGCCGCCGAGCAGCAGGTCGGCGAGGTTCGGGGCGTCCCCCAGATCCTCCATCGCGATCAGCCGGTGCTCCGGGTCGGCCGCCAGCAGCCGGGGTCCCAGATCGGTGAGCCGGAGCCCGCTGGACTCGGCCGCGTAGCCGGCTTGCTCATTGTGCGCTTTCAGGATCACCGTGCCGCCGTCGGCGGTCCGGACCCGCAGCACCGTGCTCCGGCCGCTCCCACCGAGATCGACCGGATCAGCCAGCTCTGTGCCGAGGAGAGTCGAGGCCGTTTTGAGGATCTCCGTGTTGTCCACCAGGTCATGCAACCACGCACAGGAACGGCGGCCGAGCGATTTTCCGCTCGGCCGCCGTCGGTGTTCTGTGTTCCGTGTTCTGTGTTCTGTGTTCCGTGTTCTGTGGCGTTCCGTTGTGGAGAACGCTATAGAGAATCAGCTTCCGCTGTTCCGCTCGTACACCAAGCGCAGCCCGACCAGGGTCAGCCACGGCTCGTGCACGTCCACCACCTCGGACTCGTCCAGCACCAGCGCGGCGAGTCCGCCGGTGGCGACCACGGTCACGTCGTCCGGGTCCTCGGCCATCTCCTCGGCCATGCGGTGCACCACTCCGTCGACCTGCCCCGCGAACCCATAGAGGATTCCCGACTGCATGCACTCGACAGTGTTCTTCCCGATGATGCTCCGCGGCTTCGTCAGCTCGATCTTGCGCAGCTGCGCCCCGCGCATCCCCAGCGCCTCGACCGATATCTCGATGCCGGGGGCTATCGCGCCGCCGAGGAACTCGCCCTTGGCCGACACCGCGTCGAACGACGTCGCCGTCCCGAAGTCGACCACGATAACCGGGCCGTCGTACAGGTAGTGCGCGGCGAGCGCGTTCATGATGCGGTCCGCGCCGACCTCCTTGGGGTTGTCGACCAGGATCGGCACCCCGGTCTTCACCCCCGGCTCCACCAGCACCGTCGGCACGTCTCCGTAGTGCCGCCGGCTCATGTCCCGCATCTCGTGCAGGACCGAGGGCACCGTGGAGCAGATCGACAGCCCCGACAGGCCGCCGGGCTTGCCGGCCGTCGAGTGCTGGTTCAGCAGGCCCTGCGTCATCACGGAGAGCTCGTCGGAGGTCCGGCGCGGGTCCGTGGCCACCCGCCAGTGCTCGACGATCTCCTCGCCCTCGAAGAGCCCGTAGACGGTCTGCGTGTTGCCGACGTCAATGGTCAGGAGCACAGGGCTACTTCCCTTCTTCGCGGAAGTCGGAACCGATGTCCAGGATCGGCGCCGAGTGCGTGAGCGCGCCCACCGAGAGGTAGTCCACCCCGGTCTCGGCGACGGCGCGGGCCAGGTCCAGGGTCAGCCCGCCGGACGCCTCCAGCCGGGTGCGGCCGTACAGTTCGTTGCGCCCGGTCACCTGCACCGCCGCGCGCATCCGCTCCGGCGTGAAGTTGTCCAGCAGGATCAGCTCGGCGCCGGCCGCGAGCACGCCGGGCAGCTGCTCCAGCGAGTCGATCTCGACCTCGATCGGCAGCCCCGGGTGGGCCTTGCGCACCGCCTCGAACGCCTCGACGACGCCGCCGGCGGCGACCACGTGGTTGTCCTTCACCAGTCCCGCGTCGGACAGCGACATGCGGTGGTTCTCGCCGCCGCCGCACCGCACCGCGTACTTCTCCAGGGAGCGCAGGCCCGGGGTGGTCTTGCGGGTGTCACGGATCTTCGCGCCGGTGCCCTCTACCGCGTCCACCCACAGGCGGGTCTGCGTAGCGATCCCCGACATGTGGCACAGAAGGTTCAACGCTGTGCGTTCCCCGGTGAGGAGGTCCCGCGTAGCGCCGGTGACCGTGAACAGCACGGTGCCCGGCTCGACCCGGTCGCCGTCCTTCACGGCCTGCCGGATCTTCGCCGTGCCCTGCGAGACCAGGTCGAAGACCGCCGCGGCGACCGGGACGCCGGCGGCGACGCCGTTCGCGCGCACGGCGAAGTCCGCGGTGTCGGTCGCGTCGGCGGAGACCGTGGCCTCGGTGGTGACGTCCGGCCCGTCGGCCAGGTCCTCGTCCAGGGCCATCATGATCACCGAGGTCACGTACTCCGGGTCGAGGCCGCCGTCGGTCAGGGCTTTGGCAATGTCCGGGGACAACGAGCTCATCAGGGCTTCACTCCATCCATCTCAGCGCTGCGCAGCGGCTGCTTCTCGGTGACCAGCTTCCCGGTCGCGGGGTCCAGACGGGTGGCCAGGCGCACCAGCCAGCGGTCCGCGCTGTCGGGGAAGTCTTCACGCCAGTGCGATCCCCGGGTCTCGTTGCGCAGTGCGGCGCCCTTCACCAGGGCACTGGCCAGCAGGTGGAGGTTCGTCGCCTCCCAGGCCTCCAGGTGCGGGGCCTGTGCGGAGCGCCCGGCGAGCTGCTCCAGGTCGTCGGCGGTGCGGTCCAGCGACTCCGCGCTGCGCAGGACACCCGCGCCGGCGGTCATGGTGTGCTGCACCTCGGCCATCACCGAGGGCTCCAGCAGAACGTCCTCGACGCCGTCCGGCGCCTCGACCGGGACCGGGGCCTCGGTCCACGGCAGCCGCTTGCCGAGGTCCGCGCCGATACGCTCGGCGAAGACCAGTCCTTCCAACAGGGAGTTGGACGCCAGGCGGTTCGCTCCGTGCACTCCGGTACAGGCCGCTTCTCCGCACGCGTATAGGCGCGGGATAGAAGTGCGTCCCCATATGTCCGTGCGGACTCCGCCGGACGCAAAGTGTTCCGCCGGAGCGACCGGGATCAGGTCCTTGGCCGGGTCGATCCCGTGCTCGAGACAGGACTCGCGGATAGTGGGGAACCGGGTACGCCAGTACTCATCAGAGAACTCGCCTACGCCGGTCCGCGCGTCGAGCCACACATGAGGCTCCCCGGTCTCCGCCATACGCCGCATGATGCCCTTGGCGACCACGTCGCGCGGCGCCAGTTCGGCCAGCGGATGCTGCCCGACCATGAAGCGGACACCGCTGCCGTCCACCAGGTACGCGCCCTCGCCGCGGACGGCCTCGGAGATCAGCGGCTGCTGACCGCGCGCCGCGCCGCCGAGCCACATCACCGTCGGATGGAACTGCACGAACTCCAGGTCCGCGACCTCGGCGCCGGCGCGCAGCGCCAGCGCGACGCCGTCCCCGGTCGCGACCGAGGGGTTCGTGGTGGCGTCGAAGACGTGGCCCATGCCGCCGGTGGCCAGCACCACGGCCTTGGCGTGGACCGCGCCGACGCCGTCGCGCGCGCCCTCGCCCATGACGTGCAGCGTGACGCCCGCGGCGCCGCCGTGCTCGTCCTTGAGCAGGTCCAGGACCAGCGCGTGGTCGATGACCTCGATCTCGCCGATGGTGTGCTCCAGCGCCGCGATCAGCGCGCGGGAGACCTCCTTGCCGGTGGCGTCGCCGCCGGCGTGCGCGATGCGGCGGGCCAGATGCCCGCCCTCGCGGCCGAGCGCTATGGCGCCGTCGGCGGTCTTGTCGAACTCCGCGCCCAGGGCGATCAGCCGGCGGACCGCCGCCGGGCCCTCGGTCACCAGGACCCGCACCGCGTCCTCGTCGCAGACCCCCGCGCCGGCCACCAGCGTGTCCTGCAGGTGCGCCTCCGGACTGTCCCCGACGCCGAGCGCCGCGGCGATGCCGCCCTGTGCCCAGCGCGTCGAGCCGTCCTGCAGGCGGGCCTTCGTCACCAGCAGCACGCTGCCGGCCTGCCGCGCGGCCAGTGCCGCCGTGATGCCGGCCACGCCGGATCCGACCACGACGGTGTCCGCGTAAGCCCGCCAACCCGGGTGGGGCGCCCTCAGCCGCTGGACCATGTCATCTACCCCTCACGTACCGGTACCCCGGTACCCCGTCAATTCGCGGTGACGTCGCCCCGGCTCAGTACCTGTGAGCCCGGCACCGGCTCGGCCGGGTCCGCCCCGAGGGCGACGATCCGGTTCTCGGTGTCGACGTGCACCACCTTCGGCTGAAGACTACGCGCCTCCGCGTCGTCCACCTGCATGTAGGAGATCAGGATGACCAGGTCCCCGGGGTGCACCAGACGCGCCGCGGCGCCGTTGATGCCGATCACGCCGGTCCCCCGCTGCCCGGGTATGACGTAGGTCTCAAGGCGGGCGCCGTTGTCGATGTCGACGATCGCGACCTGCTCGCCGGGCAGCAGGTCCGCGGCGTCCATCAGGTCCTCGTCGATCGTCACCGAGCCCACGTAGTGCAGATCGGCCTGGGTGACCGTGGCACGGTGGATCTTGGACTTCAACATCGTGCGGTGCATCAGCGGGCTCCGTGGGTGGTGAGGGTGAGGGGGAGGTTGTCGATGAGGCGGGTGGTGCCGACGCGCGCCGCCACCGCGAGCACGGCCTGTCCGGTGAACGCCGGCGGGACCTCAGAGAAGTCCCGCGGGTCGACGAGTGCGAGGTAGTCCACAGCCAGCCCGCCGGCGGCGCCGGCGGGCTCCAGGACCGCGTTCGCGGCGTCCCGCACCGCGTCGGCGCCCTCCGCGGCATTCTCCTGTCCGGCGAACAGTGCGCGCGACAGCGCGAGCGCTGTAGTGCGCTCCTCAGGGCTGAGGTAGCGGTTGCGGCTGGACTTGGCCAGGCCGTCGTCGTCCCGGACCGTGGGGACGCCGACGATCTCGACCGGCATGTTCAGGTCCAGCACCATGCGGCGCACCAGGGCGAGCTGCTGTGCGTCCTTCTGCCCGAAGAACGCCATGTGCGGGTCCGTCAGGTTGAGCAGCTTGTTCACGATGGTCAGGACACCGGTGAAGAAGCCGGGGCGGAACGCACCCTCCAGCACCTCTCCCATCGGCCCGGGGGTGACCTTCACGATCGGCTGGCCGCCCGGGTAGACCTCCTCCACGGCGGGCGCATAGACGACGTCCACTCCGGCTTCCGCGCAGAGCTTCAGGTCGTCGTCGAGCGTCCGCGGGTAGCGGTCGAAGTCCTCGTTCGGACCGAACTGCAGCGGGTTCACGAAGACCGTGGCGACCACCAGGTCGCAGTCGTGGCGGGCCTTCTTCAGAAGCTCCAGGTGCCCCTCATGGAGCGCCCCCATAGTCATGACCACTCCGCGCTTCCCATTGGCGAAGCCGTCGAGGAAGGGCTGAAGTTCGGCGCGGGTGTGGACGAGCGCTGTCATGCGTCTGACTCCTTGTTCAGAACTCCGAGCAGGGGTTCGGCTTTCTCGGCGGAGAGCAGTCCGGATGCCATCGCGCGGTCCGCGGTGAGGCGGCCCAGGGCGCGGTAGCCGCGGGCGGCCTGCGGGTCCCGCTCGGCCAGCACCTCCAGGTGCGCGGCCACGGTCCCGGCATCGCCGCGCGCCACCGGTCCGGTCAGCGCCAGGTCGCCGGAGCGCAGGGCGTTGTCCAGCGCGGCGCCGAGCAGCGGGCCGAGCATGCGGCCCGGTTCCCGGACGCCGGCCGCGGCGAGCAGGTCCTGGGCCTGCGCGACCAGAGTGACCAGGTAGTTCGAGCCGTACGCGAGGGCCGCGTGATACAGCGGCCGCGCCTCCTCCTCGATCCACTCCGGCTCCCCGCCCATCTCCACCACCAGCGCCTCGGCGATGGGACGGAGCGGGTCCGGGGCGGTCACCCCGAAGGAGCACCCGGCCAGCCGCGCGACATCCACCTCGGTGCCGGTGAAGGTCATCGCCGGGTGCAACGCCAGCGGCAGCGCTCCGGCGCGGGTGGCGGCGTCCAGGACGGTGTAGCCGAAGCGGCCGGAGGTGTGCGCCAGTATCGTGCCGGGCTTGATCGAACCGGTCGCCACCAGGCCCTCGACCAGCCCCGGCAGGGCGTCGTCGGGGACGGTGAGCAGCACCAGGTCGGCGGCGGCCAGCACCTCTTGGGCGGGCACCAGCGGAACGCCGGGCAGGAGTTTGTCGGCTCGGCGCACCGACTGCTCGGAGACGCTGGAGGCGGCGACCACGCGATGGCCGGCGCGCTGTAAGGCGGCGCCGAGGGCCGAGCCGACGCGGCCGGTGCCTACGACCCCGACCGCCAGGCGGGACTCTGCGGAATCCATGGGCTCCCGTTATCTTTCTACGATCCAGTCCGCTGGGGGTACCAGTCGTATCAAAATGATGGCGCGATCAGGGTATCCCGTCACTCGCGTCGCAGTCATCATGCCCGATCTCACATAGGCACCGCCTAGCACTCCCACCCCAGCTGGTCTGCCATGATTCCCCCATGCCACGCTCCACGGACTCGGTCGGCGAGTTCACCAGGGAGGTGCTCGACCGTGGCCACACCACCTTGCGCTCCGGGATCGAGCACTCGGTACGCGTGCTTCAGCTGCACGGCGTACGGCACTGGTACCGCCGCGAACGTGAAGCGTTCATACAAACACTCAAGACAGCTCTGGCCTGTGCGGTGGCCTGGGAGATCGCCAAGAGGGTGATCTACCACGGCCACCCGCAGTTCCACGCCGTCCTGGCGCCGGTGGCCGTCCTGATCACCATGCAGGTCACCATCTACCAGACCTTCCGCCGCGGCCTGCAGCAGGTCGCGGCGGTGCTGCTGGGGGTCATCGCGGCCCTGATCATCGGCCGGTTCGTCGAGCTGACCTGGTTCACGCTCTCGCTCCTGGTGATCGTCGCGCTGATGATCGGCCGGACCCTGCGCCTGGGGACCCAGGTCAACCAGGTCGCGACCACCTCGCTGCTGGTCTACAGCCTGGGCCGGGGCTACGGCATGGAGCGCATCTACGACACCCTCGTGGGCGCCGCGGTCGGCGTCGTGGCCAACGCGCTGATCGCCCCGCCGACCTACAGCAACACGGCCGCCAAGGACCTCGCGGACCTCGCCGACGACCTGGCACAGCTGTGCCGGGACGTCTCCAAGTCGCTGAGCACCGAGTGGTCCGCGGCCGACGCCAAGAAGTGGCTGGAGCGCTCCCGCGCGCTCAAGGGCGAGAGCGCCGACGCGGAGGACATCGCGGACCAGGCCGAGGAGGCCGTCCGCTACCACCCCCGGCGCTCTGCGCTGGAGCCGGAGGTGAACCGCGTCGACCAGGCCGCGATCTGCCTCAGCCACGTCTCCTCGCAGCTGAACAGCCTGCTGCGGGGCCTGTCCGACCTGGCCAACGGCGCCCGCGGCCTGCCGGCCACCACCGAGGTCCCCCAGGCCCTGTCGATACTGCTGCTGGACGTCGGCCGCGCCCTGAACCGGTTCGGCCGCCTGCAGATCCCGGACCGGGACAGCCGCCAGGTCCTGGAGGAGCTGAAGGTCATCATCACCGCCGCCGCGGACCATCAGCTCTCGGCGATAGAGGACATGCTCCCCATGGGGGCGTACGCCGTGGAGAAGTGGTCGGTGCACGGTTCGCTCCTGGACGAGGTGCGGCGCATGCTCTACGAACTCGACCCGGTGGAAGGTCCGCACGTCCTGGCCATCCCCGAGATCCACCCGGCACCGGTGCCCAGCGCCTCGACGTGAGTAGCGTGCGCACAGTCCTGCGGATCCGCATTGAACCCACGATCCGGGGATGATGCGCGGTATGACTTTCCTGGACCAGAGCGACCGGACCACCCTGGCCGCCGCGCGCCTGTTCGCCGAGCACGAGGACGGCACCGTAGTCGGCGAGGACGCGGGGATGTTGATGGTGGCGTCAGCACGCCCCTTCCTGCGATCGCTGTTCTACAGCTCCGCGCGGCGGTTCGACCGCGGGGTCCCAGCGGAGAAGTCAGTAGAGGCGGTCCGGTCCTTCGGCGAGGAACACCGTCAGCAGCTGAACCTCTGGGCCTCGGTCGACGGAGACACGGATCTCATAGCAGCCGCGGAAGCGGCGGGGATGACGCGCGGTATAGAGCTGGAGGACATGGGGATCGCGTCGGCGCCGGCCGTCCCGAGCCCGGCGTTCGGCGTCGAACTGGCCGAGGTCCGCGACGCCGAGGAGGCCGACTCGTTCGCGGATGTGCACCGCGCGCTGCGGATCGAGGCGGAGCAGGACCCGGAGACTGTGCTGCACTTCGCCTCGGCAACGGTACTGCTCGACCCGCGGGTCCACGCGTTCGTCGCCTACTGGGAGCGCGAGCCGGCCGCGGCCGCCTTGGCGTTCCGGCACGAGGACTCCGCCGGGCTGTTCTGGGTCGCCACGAAGACCTCGGCTCGCAATCGCGGACTCGGTGCGCTGGTGTCCGCCGCCGCCATAGACGGTGCGTTCCGGGCCGGGGCCAAGAGCGCGACACTGACCGCTACAGCGCTGGGTGCGCCGGTGTACCGGCGGCTGGGCTTTGAGCGGTTCTCCGGGCGGGCACGCTATACGTTCTGAGACGCTATACGTTCTGAGAACAGACAAGTGGGGCGCACTCCTCTATAAGGAGTGCGCCCCACTATGCGCTGTCAGTGGACTACTTCAGCTTCGTCCCCACCGAACGCAGGTCCGTGCACGCCTCCACGACGCGCGCGGCCATGCCCGCCTCCGCCGACTTGCCGTAGGTGCGCGGGTCGTAGGTCTTCTTGTTGCCGACCTCGCCGTCGACCTTCAGGACGCCGTCGTAGTTCTTGAACATGTGGTCGGCGACCGGCCGGGTGAACGCGTACTGCGTGTCGGTGTCGATGTTCATCTTCACCACGCCGTAGTCCAGGGCCTCGCGGATCTCCTCCAGGGTGGAGCCGGAGCCGCCGTGGAAGACCAGGTCGAACGGCTTGTCGCCGTGGCCCGGGTGCTTGGCCGCGACGGCCTCCTGGATGTCGTGCAGGATGCTCGGGCGGAGCTTGACGTTGCCCGGCTTGTAGACGCCGTGCACGTTGCCGAAGGTGGCGGCCAGCAGGTAGCGGCCCTTCTCGCCCAGACCGATCGCGTCCACGGTCTTCAGGACGTCCTCGGCGGTGGTGTAGAGCTTCTCGTTGATCTCGTTGGCGACGCCGTCCTCCTCGCCGCCGACGACACCGATCTCCAGCTCCATGATGATGTCCGCCGCGGCGCACTTGGCGAGCAGCTCCTGCGCGATCTGCAGGTTCTCGTCCAGCGGCACCGCCGAGCCGTCCCACATGTGGGACTGGAACAGCGGCAGCTGCCCGGCCTTGACCCGCTCGGCCGAGACCTCGACCAGCGGCCGCATGAAGCCGTCGAGCTTGTCCTTCGGGCAGTGGTCGGTGTGCAGGGCCACCGTGATGTCGTACTTGGCCGCGACCACGTGCGCGAACTCCGCCAGCGCCACCGAGCCGGTGACCATGTCCTTGACGGAGCCGGACAGGTACTCCGCGCCGCCCGTGGAGATCTGCAGGATGCCGTCGCTCTCGGCCTCCGCGAAGCCACGCAGGGCGGCGTTCAGCGTCTGGGAGGAGGTCACGTTGATCGCGGGGTAGGCGAACCGGCCGGCCTTGGCCCGGTCCAGCATCTCGCGGTAGACCTCAGGGGTCGCGATAGCCATCGCTGTTGTCTCCTTGGGTGGGACGGTCGCACTCGGATTAGCGCTGCTGGGGCGCAGTTTACCGGCTGCGGTGCCGACCGCTCGAAGCGACCGAATCCTGGTCGCTCTGCCGATAACCGGCAGGAGCGTCGCCCTTGCCCTTCTTGGACTTGCGCCACTCGAAGAAGATCGGCAGCAGCGACAGCGCCACGATGACCAGGGTGATCGGGATGATGTACTTGTCGACCTTGTCCGCGCTGATCGCGTTGGAGGCCAGACGGCCCAGCAGCAGCACGCCGTCGGCCCAGATGATCCCGCCGACCAGGTTCGCCATGAAGAACTTCTTGGCGGGCATCTCCAGCACGCCGGCGACCGGGTTCATGAAGGTGCGCACGACCGGGATGAAGCGCGCCAGCACCACGGCCTTGGTCTCGCCGTAGTTGTTGAACACCTCCTCGGCCTTGTTCACGTGCTCGCGCTTGAACAGCCGGCTGTCCGGTTTGTCGAACAGCGGCCGGCCGAAGCGCGCGCCGAGGTAGTGGCCGAGCTGGGCGCCGGCCACGGCGCAGATCGGCACGGCCACCAGCAGCAGCGGCAGCGACAGGTGGTGGGTGTTGGTCACGCCGGCGGACGACTTGCCCGACAGGGTGAGCAGCCCGGCGATGAACAGCAGCGAGTCGCCGGGCAGGACGAATCCGATCATCAGACCGGTTTCAGCGAAGATGATCGCGCAGACGCCGAGCACGGCGAAGTTGCCGAGCGCGTTGATCCAGTCCGTCGCGGAGATCGGATTGAAGGCCAGGAAGTGGGCCATGGAGGAGGTCACAGGACTGAGGCTACCTTGTCATTACTACAGCGTGTGGCAGTTGGCGGGGTCCAAACGGCTCCCGGCCTGGTCAGAGTCTGGTCCGACCGGGAGCTGAGCGACGCTATGAGCCGTGACGACCGGTTTGCGGGGCAGCCTGTAGGCGCCGGTCAGCTCGTCTGGTGCAGCGAGCCCACCATACCGAGCAGGGCCGAGTCGTACTCCGGGTCCGAGGAGACCACGGCGGCCACGCCGAACGTGGTCGGCGCCGTGGCGCCGGGAGCGGCGTTGAGCTTCCACAGCATCGGCTGCACGCCCGGCCCGTTGTCGCAGGTCACCGCCCATTCATGGTATTCGGCGGTGGCCTGTCCCGCGAGTGCGTACTTGGCGGAGGAGCGCAGGACCATCGACGCCTTCACCATGCCGGAGCCCCCCGGCTTCACCGCCGGGCAGGTGATGGCCGAGGCGGAGGCCGCCTGGCCCGGCCACCAGCCGATGTCCTTGGTCGCGGCGCTCAGCGGCCAGGCGGTCGGCGCGGCGTCCGCCTTGATGTACAGGCCGTCCACGCCGCAGGGCAGGGAGTCCGTGCCGGCGGCCGCCGGGTTCGGAGCCGGGCGAGTCTTGGGCGTCACGCAGCCGGCGGTGTCGGAGATCGCGGTGACCTGCCAGCCGTCGGCGAGGGTGAAGCCGAGCGTGCCGATGTTCGACGCGGTGCCCGACGCCGCGCTCAGACCCGGCGTCGGGGCTGAGCCGGTCGGTGCGCCCGAGCCCTGGCCGCTGATGTCGCTGCCCGGGTTGGAGCCCGCGCTGACCGAGCCCTTGCCGGAGTCCGACGGCAGCTGCGCCCCCACGAAAACGCCGCCGGCCAGCGCGGCGGCGACGGTGACGGGCGCCCATATCCGGCGCCACGACCACCAGGCGTCCCGCTTGGCCCGCACCCCCGCCGTGTGCTCGTTCGGCGGGATCCCGGGCCGGAGCGTGGAATGCGTGACGAGTTCACTGCGGGCCTGCAACGCAGCACGCAGCCTCGTCTCGATCTCTAGCTCGTCCCGCTCTTCCACAGCCCGCACCCCAAAGTGTTGACACCTGATTAGGTTCTGGCAGGTAGACGCGCGAACCACCACGCTGGTTGCGTCTGATCCGCGGTCTTCATCGCGAACGCCTCACAGCGCGCGCGACCTCTACTGTCTACACGACCCGATGTGTGTCAGACATTAAGATCCCCCAGCGTATAGACCGTGTAGTACGGCAGTCCCTCTGCGGCGATCGCCTCCGCGGCGCCCGTCGCCCGGTCCACGATGGTAGCCACTGCCACCACCTCGGCACCGGCCTCCCTCAGCGCGCGCACCGCTTCCAGCGGAGAACCGCCGGTCGTGGAGGTGTCCTCGACCGCGAGCACCCGGCGCCCGGCGACCTCCGGCCCCTCGATGCGGCGCTGCATGCCGTGCGCCTTGGCCGCCTTGCGCACCACGAACGCGTCCAGCGTGCGCCCGTCGGCCGCCGCGGCGTGCAGCATCGCGGTGGCGACCGGGTCCGCCCCCATGGTCAGCCCGCCGACCGCGTCGAAGTCCAGCTCCCGCGTCAGCTCCAGCATCGCGGTGCCGACCAGCGGCGCAGCGGTCCCGTCCAGAGTGATCCGCCGCAGGTCCAGGTACCAGTCGGCCTTCAGCCCAGAGGACAGCGTGACCTCCCCGCGCACCACCGCCTTGGCCTGGATCTCCTTCAGGAGGGCATCGCGGGCGGGGCTGGGCTGGGCGACGATCGGCGCGTTGGACATGTCTCCAAGGGTAGCCAACGCGGCACGGCCGCCGACCGCCTTCCTCAGCCTCTCGCCTCGGGCCGAGTACTGCGCTTAGGCTCAACAGGGTGAGTGTCGTGTCCGAGCCGTGTGCTGTCGCCTGTTTTGGGAGCCATCAGTGGCGATGATCTGTGCCGTCAGCTTCACCCGCTACGGCCGTCTCTATTACTACGCCCCCGGGCCCATCAGCCCGCGCGTCGGCGACAAGGTGCTGGTCCCCACCTCCGCGGGCCCAGAGGTGGCGGAGTGCATCTGGGCGCCGCAGTGGGTCGACACCTATGACGACGCGGAGATCGGCGGCCTGGACGAACTCGTGGGCTTCGCCACCCCGGACGATCTGGCCCGCGACGAGCGCAGCCGGGAGCGCCGGGCCCGCGCGCGTGTGGTCGCCAAGCGGCAGATCCGCGAGCAGGGACTGCCGATGAAGGTGGTCGGCGTCGACTTCGTGGAGTCGGAGAAGCAGATCACCGTGTACTTCTCCGCTCCGCAGTACGTGGACTTCCGCGAACTGGTGCGCACGCTCGCCCGGGAGCTGGACGCCCGCATCGAGCTCCGCCAGCTCGGCGCCCGCGACGAGGCGCGGATCCAGGGCGGCATCGGGCCGTGCGGACGGGACACCTGCTGCTCGACGTTCCTCAAGGACTTCGAGCCTGTGTCGGTGCGCATGGCCAAGGACCAGGACCTGCCGGTGAACCCGCTGAAGATCTCCGGGGCCTGCGGGCGGCTTATGTGTTGTCTCAAGTATGAGCACCCGCTCTACGTAGAGACGAAGGCCAAGGCGCCGGCGCGCGGCGAGAAGGTGGTGACGCCGGAGGGGCCGGGCCGGGTCGTCGGTCTGAACGTGCCCTCGGAGACGGTGAAGGTGCGTCTGGACGAGACGGGCAGGACCTGCTCTTGTTCACTCGCATCGGTGTGCGGTTCGCGGCAGGACTACGAGTCCTCCCGTAAGGACGGCTCTATGCGTTGGGACGCGGAGTGATCGCATAACCCTACTTCCCCTACCGGCTGTGACATGGTGTGGAATCGGACGTTTCTGGATAGCTAGTCACAAACGATGCACACCGCTCGCGCCGCGCACTGCGCATCCCGCGCTGTAGGAGGAGACCTGCCCGTGAAACCCAGTCCGACCGCACGGCGGGCCCTCGCGGTCGCCACCGCCGGCCTTCTCCTGACCACTGGGTGCGGCGGGAGTTCGCACGCGTCGCAGAAGCCTTCGGCCCCGGGGGGACTCGGGACCTCGGGAAGCACCTCCGCCAACGCCCCCGCGGCGGCCGCCACCGAAGCCGTCCCCGCGGACCTGCAGCAGTTCTACGACCAGAAGCCGAACTGGACGTCCTGCACGTCGGAGAGCAGCGGTCCCGGCTGGACGTGCGCGAAGATCACGGTGCCGCTGGACTACTCGGACCCGGCCAAGGGCACGACGTACATCATGGCGACCCGCAAGGCCGCCACCGGCCCCGCCGACCAGAGGGTGGGCGCCCTGCTGCTGAACCCCGGCGGCCCGGGCGGCGCCGGCATCGCCTACGCGCAGGACCCGAGCGTCGTCACCAAGAACGTCGCGGCGCACTACGACCTCGTCGGCTTCGACCCCCGCGGCGTCGGCCAGTCGGACCCGATCCGCTGCCTGTCGGACGACACCGCGGCCATGGACGAGTTCGTCTCGGCGGACCCGATGCCCCGCACCGACGCCCAGGTGGCGGAGGTCGTGAAGGAGTCCCAGGCGATCGGCAAGGCGTGCGAGCAGAAGTCGGCCCGCCTCCTGCCCTACGTCGGCACCCCCAACGCGGCCCGCGACATGGACGTCATCCGCGCCGTGGTCGGCGACACCAAACTCCACTACCTCGGCAAGTCCTACGGCACCTACCTGGGCGCGGTCTACGCGGGCCTGTTCCCCCACAACACCGGACGCCTGGTCCTGGACGGCGCCATCGACCCGACCCTGACCGCCAAGCAGATGAACATCGCCCAGGCCCAGGGCTTCGAGAAACTGATCCGCGAATTCGCCGCCGACTGCGTCACCCAGTCCGGCTGCCCCCTCGGCACAGACGGCACCACCGCCGTCGACAAGCTGATGACCTACCTCCAGTCCCTCCAGGACCACCCCGTCCCCACCCACGACGCCAACCGCACGGTGAACTACGCCCTGGGCCTCACAGCGGTCCTGCAGGTGATGTACGTCCCGCAGTACTGGGGCGACCTCCGCGACGCCCTCAGCGCCGCCATGAACGGCGACGGCACCCGCCTCCTCCAGTGGGCGGACCTCTACAACGACCGCACCGACAGCACCTACGACAATCAGACAGACGCCAACATCGCCATCAACTGCCTCGACCGCCCCGACCCCGACGCCGAGAACGCCCAGCAGATCGAGAACAAAGAGGTCCCGGACTACAAGTCCCAAGCCCCCCTCCTCGGCGAAATGCTCGCCTGGGCCGACCTGTCCTGCGCCACCTGGCCCGTGAAACCCCAATCCGCCCCGGCCCCCATCACAGCCGCCGGCAGCGCCCCCATCCTCGTCGTCGGCACCAAGGACGACCCCGCCACCCCCTACCCCTGGGCCCAGGGCCTGGCCAAACAACTCCAGAACGGCCACCTCCTCACCTTCAACGGAAGCGGCCACACGGCGTACACCCGAGGCTCCCAGTGCATCGACAACGCAGTCGACGCCTACCTGCTCCAAGGCACAGTCCCCCCGGCAGGGATCACTTGTGACGTCAGCCCCTAGCGTCGGGTACACTCGTGCCCCGGCCCGCGGTGCATGCTGATGGGTCGGGCCTCCTTAGCTCAGTCGGCCAGAGCGACGCACTCGTAATGCGTAGGTCGTCGGTTCGATTCCGACAGGAGGCTCTGTCAAAAGGCCAGGCCAGACATTGTCTGACCTGGCCTTTTAGCTTGTCGGATACTCATGGCCTGACACTCACCTCCTGATGCTCCACCCCACCGCTGTCATGATTTCTGTCATGACGGGGGTACCCAGAGCTATGTTGACGACATGGCCAAGGGCGGGATCGACAAGCTGAAGACCGGCTGGCGAGCGCGTGTCTACGCCGGCATCAACCCGATCACGAAGAAGCAGGACTACCTCGTGGGCCCGACCCGGGCGACCGAGGAGGAGGCAGTAGAGGACGCTGCCCGCCTGCTGAAGGAAGCGAAGTCCAGGCGGTCGCCCGACCGGTCGGCAACTGTCTCCCACCTGCTCGACAAGTGGATGGAGATCGCGGACCACGAGCTGAGCACCGTCGTCACGAACCGCGGCTACATCGAGCAGAAGCTGAAGCCGGTCATAGGTGAATACACCGTCCGGCAGTTTCAGGACCGTGTGGACATCCTCGATGAGCTGTACAAGCACCTGCGGGTCTGCTCAAAGCTCTGCCAGGGCAAGCCGCTGATTGACCACCGGACCAGCCGGCCTCACGACTGCCAGCCGAGGAACAAGAACGGCACACCGAAGGCGAACATGCGGGATTGCCTGCCGCACGTGTGTAAGCCGATGCCGTCCACCACGGTCATCCGTATCAACGCGATCCTTCAGGCCGCCTACGGCTACGCCATCTCGTGGGGGTGGGCCGACAGGAACCCCGCCGCCCTCGTGCACAAGCCGAAGGTCACCAAGAAGAAGGCTCCGCCGCACACGCCGCAAGAGGTGGCGGCGCTCATCAACGCGGCGTTCGCATACGACGAGGACTTCGGGATTCAGCTCTGGATGTCGGCTATCACCGGCGGCCGGCGCGGCGAGATCATCTCGCTGCGGTGGCGGGACGTTGACCTGGGCGACGGCCTGATCTGCCTGGACGAGAACTACGTCGTCCGCGACGGAAAGAAGGAGTTCAAGGGCACCAAGACCGATGAGGATCGGTGGATGGCGCTGGACAGCTTCAGCGTGACCATGCTGTCGGCGCTTAGGGCGCGCCGTGTGGCCGCACTAGTCCTGGTCGGGCTGAAGCTTGACAACGACGCGCACGTCTTCTCTCCTGAGCCCGACGGCTCAGCCCCGTGGAACCCGGATACCTACACCCACCGCTACGAGCGGCTTGCCGCGAAGGTGGGCGTCACGAAGCCGCTGAAGAACCTCCGGCACTTCAACGCCACTGAGTTGCTGAGGGGCGGCGTGGACGTTGCCACCGTCGCCGACCGGCTTGGGCATGCCGACGGCGGCGTCACCACGCTGCGGTTCTATGCCAGCGGCACCCGGACCGCCGACCAGCGTGCGGCCGAGCAACTGTCGCGGAACCTACAGCTGCACGGCGTCGGCGAGGACAGAGGCGTGGAGCAGCAGGCACCGCCCCCCACGCCCAAGGCCGACCGCCGACACAAGCGCCGAGTGCTCATGACCGGCAAGGCGGCATCACGCCCCCGGTGAGCAGGACGGCGCCGGCCGACTACGCCAAGAGCTGCACGCCATCGTGCGTTCGGATCTGGGGCTGCCCGTCGTAGGAGAGCGCGTCGAGCAGCCGGACAGCCATCGTCGGCGCCATGAGCGTCTCGATCTCGGATGGAAGGATCCAACGAACCTCGGTGGTCTCCTCGGACAGCGTCTCGGCCCCGCCGACCTGGCGACAGCGGAAGAAGAGCGCAACGACTCCGACCTTCATGTTCTTGTACACGCCGGTCAGGGCGACCGGCTCAGCCTCGATGCCGGTTTCCTCGCGGATCTCGCGAGCCAGGCCGGCCTCGACTGTCTCATCGAGTTCGAGCACCCCGCCGGGCGCTTCCCAGGCTCCGTTGTCGTGCCGTCGAATCGCCAGGACCCGCCCGTCCTCGCGGACGACGGCGCCGGCGACGCTGACCGAATGCTTGTCTCCCATGGCAGGTTCTCCTTCAGCTCAGAATCGGCAGAGTGCGGCGGTGGCGTCGTCGTGGACCTTGCCGCGGTACTGGCCGGCGGGGGTGGCGCGCTCTTCAGCGCGAACGTCTTTAACCAGCTGGTTAGGTCCGTGGCTGTCCAGGCGCTTCAGGAGGTCGGCCCAGCTTCGGCCGTACCGCTCGACCAGCCGAGTGATGCCGTCCGTCACGACTGCCGCGCGGTACGCCGCTGACACCGGCACCAACCCGGTCACCGCGTAGTCGGCGGCGTCGGGTCGGTTGCTGGCGATCCAGAAGCCCCATTCGGTGTTCCGGGCCTGGCTGACCGCCTCGACCCCGTAGGCAGGCAGGTAAGAGGTTCGGTCGTCGTGGCCGACGACGAGTTCCCCGTCGCGTTGCTCCACGATGACGGCCGAGTCACCGAGCACTGCGTACTCAACGTCCTCAGCACCCCGGCGCAGGATCGCGACGGTCGTCGAAGGGCTGTCGCGGTTCGTAAGGTCGCACGTGTCGGCATGGCTAGCCATCGTCGCCTCGATCCCCGACCGCAGCACCTCGACCAGGGGCGCGGCCTGTTCCGTACTCAGGGTCCGCGCGAGGTGTGTCCCCAGTTGCGCGACCAGCCACGGCACATCGTGGATGCAGCCAGAGTCCACCCCGGCCGGGGCAGTCGCGCCGTCTAGAACGACGATGTATCGCTCGGTGGCGATCACGAAGTCATCGTTCGGACGGCCGCCGGGCGCAGCCTGACAGGTGTAGGTGACTTCCACAGTTGATCTCGCTTTCGGCCGGCTACTCAGGCGCGTCGAATTCGTAGGTGAAGGTGAACCGGTCCCCCGCCATGACGCTCTCGAACACCTCGACAGGCCCATCCTCGGTGAGAGCGGTCCGGCGCAGTCGTACGACCGGCACCCCGGCGGGCAGTCGAAGGTTCCGAACCTCTTCGGGGGAGGGCATGCGCGCCAGCAGTTCCTCGCGGAAGCGGATGATCTGATGGCCGGCCTCCTCCAACCGCGCGTAGCTTCCGCCGGGGCCGGTCTTCAGTTCCTTGATCGCCGTCCCCTCGACCACTTCGAGCCGGTAGTAGGAATCCGCGAGTTGGTTGGGCTGGTCGCCGACCCATTCACGCCGGCTACGGACGAAGACGGGCGCGCCTTCCGCGATCCCGTACAACTCAGCCACCCAGGCCGGCGCGGGCACCTCGCCGAGGTGGAGGACCTCCTGCCTCCACGACAAGCCCGCCGCCTCAGCCTCCGCCTGCTGAGCGGCGCGGCCGGCGGCCCGCTTGCTGCGGGAGAAGCGGTCCATGCCCACACGCGTTATAAGCGGGGCCTGGCGGACGAAGACACCGCTGCCCTTGCGGCCCTCAACCAGGCCTTCAGCCTTCAGAAGGCCGATCGCCTGCTTCACGGTCTGGGAGGCCGTCCCGTACTTCTCGACCAGCTCACGCTCGGACGGAAGCTTCTCCTTGGGCCCGATGTGTCCGCTGACGATCTCTTCGCGCAGTGCATCGGCGATCTGCCGTGACGACGATCGCGGGTCAGTCGGATCGATACTCATGGGCCCATCCTAGCTACCTCGCTAGCTAAGTCCTTGCGGTGCGTGCAGTTTCCGCGCTAACGTGCAACCAGTGCACCTAGCTAGCTAAGTGGCTAGGAAGGCATTCGGTGCGTTGCGCGTCGAAGCCGCACCCACAACAGCAAAGCCCCGGTCAGAGGTTCGCAGTGCGCCAACACTGCGCTGACCGGGGCGACACCGGACTCTCAGGAGGAGTTTCGATGCTCGACCAGCGTAGCGAGGCAGCGGTCATTCAGATCGTGCGTTCCGCCCTCTCGCAGATCCCCACCGCCCCCGCGAAGGAGGCGCCGAAGGGCCTCATGAGCGTGAACGAGGTCGCGAAGGCCTTCGGCGTCTCCCGCGAGACGGTCCGCCGCCTGTGCGTCACGGGCCGTATGCCCGCGCTCGACTGCGGCTCCGGCGACCAGGCCAACTTCCGCATCCCGCGCGCGTTCGTCGAGCGCGCCATGGGCGAGGTGGAGAACGGCCGCAGCGTCACCATGAGCGACCTGACCACCGAGTGGCAGGCCGGTCTGGCGGTGGCGTCGTGAAGGACGTGATGAAGGCGATCCTCGCCGAGATCCGCGAGGGCATGGAAGACGAGTTCTGCGACCGCACGTACCTGCTGGAGTCGGTCGAGGAGCAGTTGGCCGGCCTGCTGGAGTACATGGGCGGCGCCGGCGTCGAGGCGGTGGCCGAATGATCGTCCTGGCCATCGTGGTCGGCACCGTCGGCCTGGTCGTCTATGAGGTGCGCGCGGACCGCCGGGTGCGGCGCTCCACCGCCGGCGCGACGCCGGTCGTGGTAGTGCGTGGGCTGCGTCCCCGCTGGTGGCGTCTGCTGCTGGCCAAGGCGATCGGATTCGTCGTCTCGGTCGCGTTCTTCGTCGGTGTGGGGCTGGTGGCCGTTCACGTGCTGCGCGGCGCATCCACCACCTCGAACCCCGAGCACTCCTGGCCGATGCCGGGAGCCACCTCCACCCCGGACCTGACCCCGATGCACGGCGCGTCCTCGACTTCCACGACGTCCGGAAAGGGGCGCTGACGATGCCCGACACCTTCGCGATTCAGCACGTGCTGAACGGCTTGCAGGCGGACATCGCCCGCCGCAACACCCTGATCCGTGACCACGTTGCCGCTGCGGCGCGGCTGGAGGCGGACAACGCCACCGACGCCCGTCACGCCGAGGTCGCCGCCGCGCTGATCGAGCAGATCAACGCCGACGTTATGGCCGCCGCGTGGGCGCCGACCAACGAGGTCGCCGCCGCCGCGCTGGTGGCCGACAACGTCCTGATCGGCGGCATCCCGCGCCAGGGCAAGACCGCCTCGCCGCGACTGCTGGCAACGCTCGCCGCCGCCTACGCCTGCCCGGACTGCGGCCACCTCCCCGGCTGCGGCTGCGACTGCTGTCCGTACCCGATGCCGGCCGTCGCCGAGCTGCAGAACGGCGGTGCGTGATGGGCTTCTCCACGGACACGCCGACCACCGCCTACCACTGGATCATTACGGTCCGGTTCGGCAACGACAGCCTCGCTACCGAAAGCGGCGTCACCGACGTCACCGCCCGCTGGCGCCGCGCCGACATCTACGCCGAAGCGCTGAACGCGGTCAAGAAGCGCACCGGCACGCACGCCGTCCACGTCGTGTTCTTCGACGTGGCGCGGAACGAGCTGTTCGGGGGTGCGCGATGAAGATTCGACTGATGGACACCCCCGACCAGGTCGAGGCCTACGCCGCCGTGCTGCGCAGCGCCTTCGACGTGGTCGAGGAGTCCGGCGAGTACGCGAACCGCGGCACCTCGCGGATGGTCCGCAAGTACATGGACTTGCGGCTGCGCGTCGAGGAGTCGGAGTTCGCCTGGCACACGGTGCGCATCTTCACCGGTCGGCACCCGCTCGATGACGTCGAGTGCGTGCAGTACGAGGTGACTCACTCCGAGCAGTGCCATGCGTTGCCACCGGGCGCTCAGTGCTGGTTCAACCTCGGCTCGCGTTCTGACTGGTGGCCTGGCGAGTTGGGCATTTGGCGTATCCGCCCGGTCGAGCAAGTGATCGGCGGGGACGAGGACGGCCCGGAGCTGGCGGAGTTCTTCCAGATCCAGGCTTTCAACCCCGACGCCGGCACCTGGCGGGACTGGGAGCAGGACCAGGTCATCAGCGGTGACGTCGTGCGCTGCGACGAGCGCGGCGGGAAGCCCTACAACTACCGCCACGAGGCGACCGGGCTTCAGGTGCGTATCGCGCCGGTGGACACCCTCGGATTCGACGGGCTGAACAGCGTGCTCAACGCCGGACAGCACCTCGGCGCGGACGCTCAGCGTCAGTTCCTGGCTGGTCTGCTCGCCGACGCCGGGCTGTGCTTGGGCGACGGGGACCGGGGCGCCGTGAACTGGCTGGCCGGTTGGGAATGGCCCACAGTCGCCGCTATCGCGTCGTGGATCTGCCGAGCCCAAGAGGTCGCCTTGACCGGTGTGAAGGAGGCGAACCGATGACCACGACCGACTTCGCCCCGATCGCCGCTGAGGCGGTGTGGCGTGCGGTGATGCAGGCCGCCGGTTTCCAGTGCCAGTGCATCGGCGGCTGCAAGCCGGAGGGCGCGCACAAGACGAACCCGGGCGGGCGCTGCAAGCGCGAGCACAAGCCCTACCAGCACCTGATCGCCGCTGCGGTGGCGCCGACCGGTGACCCGCACAAGGACATGGCCGCCGAGCAGGTGGCGTACTGCGAGCCCTGCTACGACGGCCAGCTGGCCGCGACCCGGCGCACCGCCCGCGCCGCCGCCGCGAAGCACGAAAACGACGTTCCGCTGTTCGACCTGGGAGGAGAGGCCTGATGGACACCAAGACACTGACGCATTGGGTGGCCGCGAACCCCGCGGTCATCGCCGGCGCCGCCGGTGTGATTCTGCTGGCGCTGCTGGTCCTGGCGGTGCGCGTGGTTAAGCGCGCTCGCGCCGCCGGCCGCGAGCGCGGCATTACGACCCTGATCAACGTGGCCGCGCTGCTGGCCACCTCGGTGCAGGCCTCTGGCATGTGGAAGTTCTTCGGCGCCGTGATGGGCCTGCCGGTCGGGTTCCGCATCGTGCTGTTCGGGTTCATGGAAATCGCGCTGCTGGCGTGCGGGCTGCGTGCCCGCGCCAACGTCGAGGACGGCGCGGACGCTGGCGTGGACGGGGTGCTGGTGTGGGTGCTGGCGCTGGCATCCGGCGTCATGTCCAGCACTGACGCCAGCACGGCCCGGGAGGCGCTGATGCGGCTGCTGGTCGCCGTGGTGGTCGCGCTGCTGTGGACCCGCGACCTGATGGCCGCGAAGAAGGCCGCCCGCAACGCCGGCAACAGCAAGAAGCGCTCCGGCCCGGTGCGCTGGCGCGTCACTCCGGAGCGGGTCGCGGTGTGGCTGCGTCTGGCCGATGCCATCGACACCGACGTCGTCACCGTGGACTCCGCGCGACGGGTCGCGAAGTTCCTGCGCGTGACCGACCGGGAGCGCGACGGCTGGCGCTTCCCGCTCACCGCCAAGGCCCGCGCCTACCGCGGTCGGATGAAGCTGATCGGGGACGCGCTGCGGCACGGCGACCCGAGCGAGGTTCACGCCAAGCTGTCCCGCGCCGCCTTCGCCGACGCCCTGACTCGGCTCGGTATCGCCGAGACGGCCGGCGGGTCTGACTCGCCCGAGTCTGAGTCATCGGCTGAGTCAGCGACGGCTGTCGAGGGTGAGTCACCGGCGCTGAAGGTGATTGCCGGGGCGAGTCAGCCCGGCAACATCCTGACCCCCGGGCACCCGGTGTTCACGCAGGTGGTTGCGAGTCTCCCCCCGGTGACTCAGAACGGGTCCAAGCCCCGTCGCGTGGCCGCCGCATCGGCCCCGGCGCGCCGTCAGGCCGCCGTCACCGCGCGGGTCGGCACCGACAACGCCGCCGCCGCACGCATCTACCGCGACTCGCTGACTCAGGGCGCCCCACTCACCTCGCGTGAGCTGGCGGACGCCGCCGGGGTGAGTCAGTCCACCGCTAGCCGCATCATCCGCGAGGTCCGCAAGGAGGTGGCCTGAGATGGCCGAGATTTACCCGAACAGCGCCGAGCAGGACGCCACCGCCGGCGCGACCGTGCTGGCCTTCCCCAACCGCGGTACCGCCGACGCGCCGGGCTACGGTGACGGGCTGGACGTGCCGGAGTGGCTGAACCAGCCGAAGCAGGACACGCCGCCCGCCACCGAGCAGACCGAGAACCCGGACGCGCAGCCCGCTGCGCCCGCCTGGCAGGCCCTCCGCAACGCACGCGCTGTCTCGCGTCAGGCCGTGGCGGTGCTGCGGTGGCTGCTGGCGCACCGCGCGACCAAGTTCGGCGCCCGTCAGGCCGCGTTCATCCTGGCCGGGGTGCGCATCGGGCTGCGCCGGGCGTGGGAGTCCCGCACCACCACAACCCACCAAGCGCAGATGCGCGCCGCGACGGCGGCCGGTGACCACGAATCGGCGCTGGAGTGGGAGGCCCGCGCGTCGAAGTTCCGCACCGAGCGGCACGCGCGGCGTATGGAGCTGCTGACCATGCCGGTGCGCATCGCTGCCGGCATCGCACACGGCATCATCGCCGCGGTGCTGATCCTGTCCGTGATCGGCGTCGCCCTGTGGGCCAAGACCGACCACGTCGGCGCCGTCACGGCGCCGTTTACCGCGACGTTCAACGTGCTGTGCGCCATCGGCGCCATCGCGAACGCCACGTGGCGCCCGACGCTGGAGGCGCTGCCGGTGCTGGCGACCGTCGCGGCGTGGGTGGCTGGCCGCAACGCCCGTGAGCTGCCCGCCTGGCTGTCCGCCGCTAACGTCGACCAGGACGCGCCGGCGTCGGTTCCGGATGAGGGTGCGATCACTGAGGCGCTGCGGAACCTGAACCTGGCACCGCTGAACAAGGCGTTCAAGGCCGGGTGGAAGCCGCGGTGGGTCTCGCCCACGGTGCGCTCCGGCAACGGCTACCACACCCAGCTTCAGCTTCCGCAGGGTGTCACGGTGGAGATGGTCGGCACCGGCAAGACCAAGACGGTGCTGGCGCACAACCTGCTGCGCACCCCGATCGAGGTCTGGCCCACCGAACCCACCGGCAAGCCCGGCGTGCTGGACCTGTGGGTGGCCGACTCCGGCTCGCTCACCGCGAAAGTTCCGCCGTATCCGCTGATCGAGGACACCGGCGCCACGGTGGACTACTTCGACAAGCGCGGCGTGCCGGTCGCCCTATCGCAGCGCGGCGAGATCGTCCGTGCGCCGCTGATGGCCAAGAACTACATGGTCGGCGGCATCATGGGCACCGGCAAGTCCTCGTTCACGCGGAACCTGCTGTGTGGGGCGATGCAAGACCCGCTGGTAGACATCGGCGTGTACGTCATGGCGTTCAACGCCGACTATGACCTGATGCAGCCGCGGCTGTCGGTGCTGGTCAAGGGCGACGAGGACGAACAGATCCTGGCGGCGCTGAACGAACTGCGGTGGCTGAAGGACCAGGTCACACGACGCGGGAAGCTTCTGGAGCAGTACGGCGAGACCGCCGTGACCCGCAAGCTCGCCATGAAGGACAAGCGGCTGCGTCCGCTGGTGCGGGTCTTCGACGAATGCCACGAGCTGTTCGAGCACCCCAAACACGGCAAGGAAGCTGCGGACCTGGCCATCAAGGTGCTGAAGAAGGCGCGCAAGTGCGCGATGACGTTGGTGTTCGTCACCGTGTCGCCGACAGCGACCAGCATCCCGAAGGATGTCACGCGCAACACGTCCAACCGGGTGGCGTTCGCCGTGGGTGACCACGTCGCCAACGACGGGCTGTTGGGCACGGGCAAGCACAAGGCCGGCATCACCGCCACCACGCTCAACCCCGCAACCGACATCGGCACCGCGCTGACGATCGGGTTCTCGACCAACGCGTTCGAGCTGGTGCGGATGTACTTCATCAGCGCCGACGACGGCAACGACCAGGTCACGCCGCTTGTGGCACGGGCGATGAAGGCACTGGACAAGGCGGGGATGTCGCCGGCCGACGTCGCCGACGCCGAGCCGGACGCCGACCAGGCGCGGGACCTGCTGGACGACGTCGCCGCGGTCATGGGCACTGAGGCGCTGGTGAAGTCCTCCGTGGTCATCTCCCGACTCGCCGACGCGCACCCGACCGAGTACGAGGGCTGGTCGCAACAGCGGCTCGGCGAGGAACTGAAGCCGTTCGGGGTGATCCCGCGCAAGACCAAGGACGGCACCATGCACGTCGATCGCCGACAGGTGGACGCCGCCTTGGCCGACCGTGCCGAGAGTGCCGAGCAGGAGCCCGAAGAGGGCTCGGACGACGGCGAAATCTAGCGGAGAGGCCTAGGGACGCAGGGAGAATCCCTGATCTTGTCCCTAGGCCGCCTCCCTCGCCCTGACCAGCGCACATGTGATCTAGGGAGGACAGGGAGCGACCGGAAACAGGACCCTGGCGAACCCCGAAAACCACGGTTTCGCCACCGCCCGCCGGCCCCTCCCTTCCCTCGGCGCTGCCTGAAACAGACTTCGCACACCCCGCCCCGGGAGGGCTGAACCATGACCGAAACCACCACCCCGCAGCCCGCTGCGGACGCCCCGCCGCGGCGCCGCCTGCCGGTGTCCCCGTCCTCGATCGCGCTGGCGCTGGCATCGCCGGCCGTCACGCTCAGCATGCTGGCGCTGGCGCGGCACTGGTCGGACCACGGCGCCCGGCATTCCATCGGCGACATGGTCCCGCTCGGACTCGGCGCCATCATCGGACTCGCGGTCACCGCGTGGGCATCGGCCACCGAGGACGCGGTGTTGGTCGGCACCTGCGGCGCCCTGACTGCCGCTGCGCTCGGCGTCGGGATGATGGCCTACCCCGCCGGGCTCGGCGAACCGCTGATCGTGACCACGGCGGCGACCGTGCTCGGGTGGGTACTGACCCGCCGTGTCCGTCGCGCCGCCGGCATCCGGGGCGAGGGCTACGCCGAGCGCGCCAAAGACCGCGCGCACGAAGCGACCATCGTCGGCATGCAGTGCCAGACCGTCATTGAGGTCACGGCGCTGCGGGAGCAGGGCGCCACCGACCGGGAAAAGCTGGCGCAACTCGGCGCGGCCAAGCGGCTGGAACTGGCGCTGGACGGCGCCGAGTACGAGGCGCTGAAGCTGGAGCGGGACGTGCGTCGCCGCATCGCGCTGACCGTCAGCGACACCGCCCGCGAAGCCCTGGACACCACGCCCCGCCTGGCCATCGATCAGGCATCCGGCGTCCCCGACGCGGTGTTCGGGCCGGTCGGCGCCGACGTGCGCAGGAGCGCGTAATGACGTCGCCCGACGATGCGCTGATGGTGGCCGCGCTGAAGTACGCCGCGCGTGGCTGGCCGGTGCTGTGGCTGTCCCGGGACAAGCGTCCGTTGGCGAACTGCCGGGAGTGCAAGAACCCGACGCCAGAGCACATTCAGGCATGCGGCTGCCTGGTGTGCCACGGACCCTACGCCGCATCCACGGACCCGGAACGGATCGCCGCCATGCGCGCCTGCTCCCCGCGCGGTCTGCTGGCGCTGGCCACCGGCGCCGCCTCAGGGCTGGTGGTGGTGGACATCGACCCCGCCCACGGCGGCCGGCTCATCCCGGACCTGATGCCCCAGACCGCGCACGTGATCACCGGCTCGGACGGGCTGCACCTGTACTACCGGCACCCCGGCGTGCCGATCCCGTCCACACAGGGCCGGGTGGCACCGGGCGTGGACGTGCGCGGCGATCCCGGCTATGCGGTGCTGCCGCCCTGTATCCACCCCCGGACCAAACGGCCCTACCGGTGGGGAACTGGTCACCCCGTTGAGATGCCCCCGGCGTTGGTCGCCGCCAGTCTGCCCGCGCCGGCCGCCGTGCCGACGTTCAAGCCCACCGGCCCGATCCGCTCGGCGAGCGGCATCACCTCGCCCACGGCGCTGCTGGATGCGCTGCTGGGCAAGGTCGCCGCCGCCCCGGAAGGTCGCCGCCGGGCGACGCTGTTCGGCGCGTCCGTCGGGGTCGGGCGGATGGTCGCCGCCGGCGCCTTGTCCGCCCACGACGGATACGAAGCCCTGTACGCCGCCGGGCTCGCCGCCGGCCAGACCCACCGCGAAGCACACGCCGCCATCGTCGGCGGCTTCCGCACCGAAGGCGTCACACCATGACCGACGACAAGCCGTACATCCTGGTCGGCACCAACCCCGAGACCATCCGCACCCTGGTCTGCGAGATCAACGGCAACACCCTGCCGGAGACCTACGTCACCGACGGCGCGCTGGTCCACGTCGAGCGGGTTTCCGGCTCGGCGCGGGCGGCATCCACGGATGCGGACAGCGCCCTGCCGGTCGCCGCCGCCACGCTCACCGCGCCGCGACTGGCCGGGCTGCTTGCGGAACACACCTACACCTACCGAAACCAGCTGGTGAAGAAGGTGTGGACCGAGGAGGAGTACACCCCACCGCCCGGCGTGCTGGCCGCGGTGCTCTCGCGCCGCGAGTGGCCCGGCGTCCGGCCGTTGCGCGGCATCGTCGGCGCGCCGGTGCTGCGGGAAGACGGAACGCTGTTGCAGGCGCCCGGCTACGACCGCAAGACCGGGCTGTACCTGGCGGCGAAGGTACCGATGGAGCTGGTGCCGGACAAGCCCACGGCGGAGCAGGTCGCCGAGTCGCGCGGGTTCATCCTGGACCGGTTCCTGCGTGACTTCCCGTGGGTTGCCGATGCCGACCGGGCGAACGCGCTGGCGCTGATGTTCACGCCGATCCTGCGCCGCTTCGCCCGCGGCCTGACCCCGTTCGGGCTGTTCACCGCCACCATGCCCGGCAGTGGAAAGACGATCCTGACCGCCGCGACCGGGCTGGTCTACGGACAGTCGGTGCTGCCGTGGACCGATTCGGAGGAGGAGCTGCGCAAAGTCATCACCTCGGTGTTCGCCAAGCAGGTCGGCGCCGTGGTGTTCGACAACATCGTGGAAGGGACCGCCATCCGCTCGGCGATCCTGGCGCAGTTGCTCACCGCGCCGACGTGGACCGACCGCCGGCTAGGTTCCAGCGCCACCCTGGAGTTCGCCAACGACCGGGCGTGGATGGCCACCGGCAACAACCTGTCGGTAGGCGGGGACATGCCGTCCCGGACCGTGCTGGTGCGGCTGGACCCCAAAACGCCGAAACCGGAGGAGCGCACCGGGTTTGCCATCCCGGACTTGTCGCTGTGGATTCTGGACCCCGCCAATCAGCGCACGCTGTTGTGGCACCTGCTGGTGCTGGTCATGGACTGGTGCGCCGCCGGCGCCCCGAAAGCCACCGGGCACGTCATGCGCCAGTTCACCCCATGGGCGCAAACCGTCGGCGGGCTGCTGGCCCACCACGGCGTCACCGGGTTCCTGGGCAACGCCGAGGACGTCCACGGCGAGGACGTTGACGACGCCGAGTGGACCGCATTCCTGACCAAGTGGGCCACCATGCCGGACCTGGACGAGTGGGTCACTACCGCTGCGCTGCGCGAATCGGCGAAGCGGGATTTGCCGGTGGACGGGCACCGGCCCCCGGACCCGTGGGACGGCGCGTTCATCCTCAACGAACAGGGCCGGCTGCCCGACATCCGCAACCTCGCCGCACGGCTCCGCGGTCAGGTCGGACGCTGGCACGGCGACTACGTCCTGCGCAAAGCTACCGACTCCCACGACAAGGGCGCCCGCTGGCACGTGGAGCGCAAAGCATGACCGCCGACACTCACCCCCGAAACTTCCCGGGCGACCGAGCCGAAACTGATACCGCAGATACCGCAGACCCCGCAGCGACTCTCTCACCAGCGACAACGCGTGCGGTATCAGCCGAATCCAGATACCGCAGACCCTCCGAGGACGCCGCCAGATACCGCAGGGCTGCGGTATCTGCGGTATCAAGACAGACCGCACCGCACCCCAAATACCGCAGTTTTGATCAGGCCATTTCAGCAGGTCAGAGCTCTGTCTGCGGTATCTGCGGTATCTGCGGTATCACTTCTCGACTCAGCGCCAGGGAACGTCAGCAGGCAACGTGCGGTCCGCCGGTCGCACGCCATGAGATGCCCCCGGCGGACAAGGCGCGGGGGCATCTCACGAGGGTATGGCGACCACGCGGCGGGTAGCACCTAACAGCCAGAAAGCGCTGTGGGGGTACGTGGGGCGGCGAGATCGTAAGACGGCTGGTTTTCGATCGAGGGTGGTGGCACGGAAGCGTGAATCACAACGGACAGGAACCGATACGGCTCAGCAAGGTGAGCCCCAACGCCTACAGTTTCGGCAGCCTTGAAGGCGATCGCCCTCTCATGATCGGGTGCCCCGTGTGCGGGCTATGGCGTCCGCTGAAGCGGCGCGGGCTCTTCCCGCACCGCCGCGGCAATGTCGAGGCCGATGGGCGGTGTCCCGGGAGTAACCAGCGGTACATCGTCGATGTGGACAAGACCGAGTGGAAGCGTCTTCTCGAACGCGAACGTGACCCCGAGGTCCGAAGCGTCCGCGCCATTCCGGCAGGCCTGCCCAGCCTTGGCAAGCGTTACTGAGGCCTACGGCGGGAGCGGTGGGGTCGAGGTCTGACCCTAGTCATCGGTGGTGGCGCTGTCATGAATTCTGTCATGAGGAACCAGTGCAACCGCAGGTCAGAGATGGAACGCGTGGCGCAACGCGAGGCATCGTTGCAGGTGAAGACCTCGCAGCGACGAAACCACGGGCTCGTAATGCGTAGGTCGTCGGTTCGATTCCGACAGGAGGCTCTTCCTAAAGGCCAGGTCAGATATCTTCTGACCTGGCCTTTTAGCTTTCGCCAACGGCTATCTGTGGACCTTTCTGGACCTTGTGCTGAAGCAAGGCCCGGACCCGATCGAGTTCGACTCCGACCCGAGGGGCCTCGATCTCATAAAGGCACTCTCACGGTTTCACAGCTGCGCCCGAGCGGATCTCGGCATTCCAGGTCCGGCATCCTTCGGACGATTGCCGCCGAGCATCGACCCAGCCACTGGCACGTTGCGGTCATCATCTACGTGATGCAGCGTCAGACAATGTCTGGCCTGGGCTTTTTCGGCGCAGCAAGCCGAATTCCCCCTAGGTTGGCACCCATGACCGAGCAAATGGTGCATGTGAACGGGGTCGAGCTCTGTGTCGAGACCTTCGGTGATCCGGCTGATTCCGCGCTGCTTCTGATTCCCGGGGCGGGTGGGTCGATGGAGACGTGGGAGGCGGGTTTCTGTCGGGCCTTGGCTGGGGTCGGGCGGTTCGTGATCCGGTACGACCTTCGGGACACCGGGCGGTCGGTTTCGTATCCGGTGGGGGCGCCGGACTATACGTTCCTCGACTTGGTGGGTGATGCGGTGGCTTTGGTTGAGCGTTTCGGGGGGCGTGCTGGGGTCGCGGGGTTGTCGATGGGGGGTGCGATCGCGCAGTTCATGGCGGTCGATCATGTCGAGAAGGTGGCTTCGTTGGCGCTGATCTCGACGAGTCCGGTGTTCCCCGCTGAGTTGCCGCCGCTGACGCCGCAGCTCCTTGATGCCTATGCGACTATGGCCGATCCGGACTGGGGGGATCGGGGGGCGGTGGTCGAGCACCTCGTGCGGGGGGCGCGGATCCACTGGGGGCCGCTGGGGTTCGATGAGGATGCGGTTCGGGAGGCGGCCGGGCGGATCCACGACCGCAGCCGCGACCTGCGCACTGCGGGGAACCACAACGCCATGAAGGAGGCGGAGCGGCCGGTGCGGGACATGCGGGCGCTGCTCGGGGCGGTCACCGTGCCGACGGTCGTCATCCACGGGGCCGACGACCCAATGCTCCCGCCGGAGCACGGTGCCGCGGTCGCCGAGGTGATTCCGGGGGCCGAGCTGCTGGTGCTGGACGGGGTGGGACATCAGCCGCCGCCGCGGCCGACGTGGCCCGTAGTGGTGCCGGCCATCGCCTTCGCGGCGACCGCTTAGCGTTTCCGCGCTACTCCCCCTCGCCCTCCCCCACCCGCAGCACCAGCGGTGCCGTCTCCGCCTGCAGCATCGGGTCGCCGAGGGGCTGCAGCTCGCCGGCGTCGCGGAGGTAGCGCTGGGCCAGGATGAGGGTGCGGGGGAGGTCGAGTTGGTGGGTCTCGACGAAGACGGCTTCCGTCCGCTCGCCTTCGTACGTGGTGTAGCCGTCGTAGGAGAGCGTGATCGCCGTGGTGCCCGCCTCCGCCGTCTCCAGGTGCGCGCGGGCCGCTTCCAGCGTTTCGGGGACGTCGGCGCCCGGCGGCACCGCGAAGCGGGTGAGGGTGGCGGTGCCGTCCTCGTGCCGTGCGAAGGAGAAGGGGGTGAAGGGCTGGTCGGAGAGTTGGGCGTTCTCCAAGGCGTAGTCCAGGGCTGTAAACATGAGCTCTTTGGTGCTGTCCGCGGTGTCGTCCCAGATGGTCACACGGTCAGCCTCGCAGACCGGTCGGGCCGGCGGGGGACTAATAGCCTGGCGGTATGAGTGGTGACTATCGCGTGAAACGGGCATATGACGCGGCGGCCGAGGCGGATGGGAAGCGGGTTCTCGTCGACCGGTTGTGGCCACGGGGAGTGAGTCGAGACGAAGCGGAGCTCGACTTGTGGGCCAAGGATGCGACGCCCTCCAACGATCTGCGCAAGTGGCTGCACGCGCATCGCGATGAGTACGCCGATTTCGAGGCGCGCTATAGCGCCGAGTTGGACGGTGACGCACAGCAGGCCACGCTTAAGGAGATTCGCGACCTACACGCCGCGCACACCGTCACCCTCATCACCGCCGCCAAGGACGTCGACCACAGCCATGTGCCCGTCCTACTCAAGCGCCTGCGGGATGGCTCTTAGCGCCGGGACGGGTACCCCAGGCGCGAAGGGAGTAAGCGCTCTGCCGTACAAAGGGATGGGAGCGTAGGGAGGGAATCCTGATGAAGTTCCAGACCTTGATCGACATCGACGCCGCCCCGGCCACCGTGTGGCGCACCCTGACCGACGTGGAGTCCTGGCCCAAGTGGTCCGCCTCCATGACCACGGTCGAACGCCTCCAGCAGGGCGAACTGGCCGCGGGCAGCAGCGCGCGGGTCACGCAGCCGAAGCTGAAGGCCGCCGTCTACACCGTCACCGAATGCGAGCCCGGCAAGTCCTTCGTCTGGGAGATGAAGACCACCGGGGTGAAGGTCCGCGCCGTCCACTCCGTGGAGGACCGGGGCGAGGGCAGGGCACGCATGGTGCTCGGCGTCGAGCAGACCGGCGCGCTCAGCGGGCTCGTCTCGATGCTCTACGGCAAGCTGACCCGGCAGTACGTCGTCATGGAAGCCGAGGGCCTGAAGAAGGCCGCCGAGACGCTGGAGTCGGGAACCGATTCCGAGTAGCGCGAGCAGCGCGAGGGGCGCCCCGCCGGCGCGTCACTGCACGACGGCCGTGGTGTCGAGCTGCCAGCTGTTCGAGTCCGTGTCGTAGTCGTAGATCGGACGCCCCTGGGCACCGCTCGTCTGGAACGGCTTGCCGTGGTCGTCGATCTTGACGGTCCCGGTCCGGGAGCCGCTGCTCCAGTCGAGCTCCAGGTACCACGAGACGTTCACGCTATGCGCGTGCGCATATATGGTCAGCACCTCTGGGTCGGACTCGGAGACCTTAAAGGGAAAGTCGACAGCGGGGGTCACCGTGTCGCCTTGTTGCCCCGGCGTGGCATGGGCGAGCGGACGGTCGGCGTCCAGATTGACGTTGAACGCGGCCGGCATGATGCCGTCGCCGCATCCCTGCGCCATGGAGTACGCGGTCCACGGCAGCGGAGCAGCCTTACTGACAGTCCGGATGTGCAGCCCCTGCAGCACCACCGTGTCCGCGGACGTCCCCTGGACCGACAGCTCGATCTTCATCGTCCCGGCAGGCACGGCGCCCAGAGCGCTGGCCCAGCCGCGCGCGTCCTGCTCGACCGGCGGCGGGGGAACCTCGCCGGGCTTCCTGTTGAGCAGGTACCACTGCAAGCACTTGTCCTCCCACTGGTAGGGACGGATGGTCACCGCAATGGGCGGAGCGGAAGAAGTAGAGGGAGCAGAGGAAGGGGACGAAGTCGGGGAGGAGGATGAGGCAGAGGAAGTGGTGGAGCCAGGCAAAGAGGTACTGCTGCCGGATGTTGCCGCGGGGGAACCGCTAGTGGTGGAGGCACTCGGCGAAGTCGGCACGGAACCCGCCGCGGGACCCGCAGTCCGCTGAGGACTGGATCCCGACGATGCGAAAGCGACGCTCGCTACCGCAGCCCCGATCCCTAGGACGGCGACCACAGCCAGTGCGGGAAGAAGGCGACGACGGCGCGGCGGGACCGAAGGCGATTCGGGGTCGAAGTCGGGTTCGGAATCGGAATCGGGAGCGGGAGCGGGAGCGGGAGTGACGGTCTCAGCTACAGGCGGCTCTATAGCGACCGCCACCTCCGGAACCGCCTCAGCACTCGTTGAGGAACGCGCCTCAACCGCCGCCATCCACGACCGGTACAGCGTCGCCATCTCCGTGGCGGAAGCTCCGGTCAACCGCGCGAACTTCTCTATAACGCCGTACTCCGGGGGCACCGTCTCCCCCTGCACATACCGATGCAGCGTCGAGGTCCCCACGTGCAACCGCTTCGCCAAGACCCCGTAACTGAGCCCCGACCGCTCTTTCAAGTCCCCCAGCAGAGCGGCGAAATCCTCCGACCCCGGCACCACGCGGCTCCCTCCCGTCCCGGATCGGCGTCCCATCCCGGCCCCTAATCCGCAGCTCATGCTACGGGAAACCGTCCCGCGCACGCTCCGGAAGCCTCCCACCCCGGGCGGGCCCCGCCCCGGAACGGACAGGCTCCGAAGCATGACGAAGCGCATCACTCACATCGCCAAGCCCCTCCTGCCCGCCACCCTCACCCTCTCCGCTCTGATGAGCATGGCGGCCTGTGGCAGCACCCCCGCCAAGCCCGCCGCGGCGGCCGCGGGGACAAGCGCCGCCACCGCCGTGAGCGCCCCCGGCACGAGCCAGCCGGGCGGCGCGCCGGGCACCTCCCAGCCGGCCGCGGCGACCGCGGGCCAGACGTCCGCTCCCGACCCGGCGCAGGCGCCGACCTCCACCCAGGCGCAGGCGCCCGCCCCGCCGAAGACGACCACCACCGCCGCCAAGCCCGCCTCGAAGCCCTCGAGCACGAGCGCCGACTCCGGCTCGAGCCTGCCGGGCGACTGCTCCGTCGGGCACCTCAAGGGCACCGTGACCAGCCTCACCCGCCCCATCAACCACGTCCTGCTCACCGTGACCAACACCGGCAGCACCACGTGCAACCTGTACTACTACCCGGGCCTGCGCCTGGACGCCGACCAGCAGTCCGTCACCCAGGCCGTGGAGGACAGCAAGCCGCAGGCCGTGGTGACCATCGCCCCCGGCGAGTCGGCCTACGCCGCCATCGGCACCTCCGCGGCCGACGGCTCCGGCAGCACCCCGGTCCTCGAGAAGCAGGTCGAGGTGTTCCTGGAGACGCGGGACCAGTCCGGCTCCCTGCCCGGCTCCATGACGCTCCCCCTGCCCGGCGGCACCTATGTCGACGTCGACAAGGCCTTCGTCACCTACTGGCAGTCGGATCTGCAGAGCGCCATCGCCTGGTGACGCTCCTGCGGGCCGGCGGCGGGCAGGTGGAGGCGCCGGTCGGACATCCGTGGTCCGGCGGTACGGAGAATCACCCGCGCCGCCGAACCACGGCGCCTGACCGGCCCGTTCGAAAACACAGAGCACTACCGTGGTTGCATGGAGTCAACACCGGCCAGGATCCGCGAGGTCCTCGCCATCCCCGACTTCCGCCGGCTGTGGACGGCGCTGTCGCTGTCCAGCCTCGGCGACTGGCTCGGGTTGCTCGCGCAGTCCTCACTGGCGGTGACCCTGGCCGGAGGCGGGTACGCCGGGCGCTCCTATGCCGTCGCCGGCGTCTTCGTGGTCCGGCTGATCCCGGCTGTGCTGTTCGGCCCGATCGCCGGGGTGGTCGCCGACCGGCTGGACCGGCGCTGGACGATGGTGGCCGGCGACAGCACGCGCTGCCTGTTCTTCGTGTCGATCCCTGTGGTCGGCACACTGTGGTGGCTGTTCACGGCGACCTTCATGATCGAGATCGCGGCGATGTTCTGGATCCCGGCCAAGGAGGCCACGGTCCCGAACCTGGTGCCGCCGCGGCTGCTGGAGCCGGCGAACCAGGTGTCGCTGCTGACCGCATACGGGACCGCCCCTATCGCGGCGGGGGTGTTCACCGTACTGTCGCTGATCACTAAGGGACTGGCGAATCAGTGGGCGTTCTTCACCGCCAAGCCGGTCAGTCTGGCGCTCTACTTCGACGCGCTCACCTTCCTGTTCTCCGCCCTTACGATCGCGCGCCTTAAGAGCATCCCCGCGCGGTCCGCTACAGAACGCGCGGCGGAGCGCCGCCACACCACCGACACCCGTTCCCCGCTCCGCACGCTGATCGACGGCTGGCGCTATCTCGGGGACGACAAGAAGATCCGCGGTGTGATCATCGGCACAACCGGGGCCTTCGCGGCCGGCGGCGCCGTGGTCGGGCTGGCCCGAACCTACGTCGGCGACCTGCACGCAGGTCAGGCCGCCTACGGCGTCCTGTTCGGCACGGTCTTCCTCGGCCTGGCCGCCGGGATGTTCATCGGATCGCGGGTGCTGGCCGCGGTGGCCCGGGAGCGGCTGTTCGGGACGGTGATCTTCGCCGCCGGGATCGTGCTGTGCGTGCTGGCGCTGGTGCCGATCCTGCTGTTCAGCGTGTTGTGCGCACTGGTCGTCGGCTTCCTCGGGGGGACCGCGTGGATCATCGGGCAGACGATGCTGGGCCGCGAGGTGGCCGACGAGCTGCGCGGCCGGACGTTCGCCTTCGTGCAGTCGCTGATCAGGGTGACGCTGGTGTTGATCCTGGCCGTGTCCCCGGCGGTCGCCGGGATTGTCGGCACGCACACGCTAAGTGTTCCCGGCCTGTCGATCACCTATGGTGGCGCGGCCATCACCCTTTTCGGCGCGGGACTCCTGGCGGCGGGCGTCGGGTGGGTGGCGTACAGGATGATGGACACCGTGCCAGGGAAATCGTTGCGGACCGAACTGAAGGCGGCGCTTAAGCGCTCCGCCGCTCCGACGCGCGCCGGGGGCGCGGCGGAGCAGGGGATCACCTCCGGACCAGCGGCGACCGGAGCCGGCGGGGACACGCTGCCCGACCGGACTGAGATCGAACGCACCGCACACACCTATACCGGCACCTTCCTGTCGTTCGAAGGTGGCGACGGCAGTGGCAAGTCCACACAGCTGGACCTGCTGGCCGACTGGCTGCGCGCGCAGGGCCACGAGGTGGTGGTCACCCGCGAGCCCGGGGGCACGCCGCTGGGCACCAAGCTGCGCAACATCGTCCTGGACGCGCGTAACGCCGACGTCATCTCCCCGCGCGCCGAGGCGCTGATCTACGCCGCGGACCGGGCCGATCACGTCGAGCGGGTGATCCGGCCGGCGCTGGAGCGCGGCGCGGTGGTCATCACCGACCGCTACGTCGACTCCTCGCTGGCCTACCAGGGCGCCGGCCGTGCGCTGTCGGCCCGCGAGGTCGAGTTGCTCTCGCAGTGGGCCACGCAGGGGCTGATGCCGGACGTCACGATCCTGATGGACCTGGACCCGATCGAGGCCGCGCGGCGCCGCAAGACCCCGGCGGACCGCCTGGAGCTGGAGTCCGTGGACTTCCACCGGCGGGTCCGCAACCGCTACCTGGAGCTGGCCACGGCCGAACCGGAGCGGTTCGTCGTGATCAACGCCCTGGAGCCGATCGAGCAGATTTCCGGGCGCATCCGGGCCCGGTTGGAGGGCCGAATCCACCTGTCGCGCCAGCAGCGGACCGAGGAAGCGGAACGCCGCGAGGCCGAGCGGCGCAAGGCCGCCGCGGAGCGCGCCGTGCAGATGGCGGAGCTCTCCGACGCCGAACGCCGCCGCGCCGAGGCCGAGGCCGAGCAGCGCGACCAGGAACAGCGGGCGCACGAAGCGCGGGAGGTCGCGCGCCAGGAGCATCGACGGCGCCTGGAGGAGGACGCCGCCAGGGCCGAGCGCGCGGCGCGGGAGCGGGCGCAGGGGGCCGGGGATCTGTCTTCGCGGCTCGCCCCGACCGACCGGCCGGCGGCACGGCCGGGGCAGGCGTCTGATTCGGCCGCGACGCCGCGCCCCGCTTCGCCGGGTTCCGCGGCTTCCCCGGCACCGGCACCGGCTTCGACTCCCCCTTCGGACTCCCCTCCCTCTTCGTCTTCTTCTTCCTCTTCGCACGCCGAGGACATCACAGCGCCTTCCGTACGCAGCGAATGGGAAGTGCCGGACTACGTCGCCCAGCCGGAGTTCGACGAGGAACCGGAACAGGACGCCCTGTCGATGGCGGACGAACTGTTCGGAGCCCGGCACCAGTCGCGGCACAGCGGGGACGACGCATGAGCGGCGAGGGCGCGGGGTTCCAGCCCTACGGCGTCTGGACCGACCTGGTCGGCCAGGACCACGTCAGCGCCGAGCTGGCGCAGGCCGCGCTCGACCACGGCATGACGCACGCCTGGCTGCTGACCGGCCCGCCCGGTTCCGGCCGCTCCACGGCGGCGCGCGCGTTCGCGGCGGCTTTGCAGTGCACGACGGAGAGCGAGCCCGGCTGCGGCCACTGCCTGGGCTGCCGCACTGTCCTGGACGGCACCCATCCCGACGTGCTGCAGCTGGCCACCGACCAGCTCTCGATCGGCGTGGCCGACACCCGCGGCCTGGTACGGCGCGCGTCGATGACCCCGGCCTCGGGCCGCTGGCAGGTGCTGATGATCGAGGACGCGGACCGGCTCACGGAGGCGGCCGGCAACGTGCTGCTGAAGGCCGTCGAGGAGCCCTCGCCCCGCACCGTGTGGATCCTGTGCGCCCCGGGCCGCGACGACATGCTGCCCACGATCCGTTCCCGCTGCCGGCACCTGCTGCTGCGCACACCGCCGTCGACGGCGGTCGCGGAGATCCTGGTACGCCGCGACGGAGTGGACCCGATCCGCGCCCGCGAGGCGGCCCGCGCGGCCCAGGGACACATCGGGCGCGCCAAGCGGCTGGCGACGGACGACGAGGCGCGGGCCAAGCGAACCGAGGTGCTGGCTCTGGCCTCCTCCCTGACCGACATGGGCTCGGCCCTGTCGGCGGCGCAGAAGCTGGTCGACGCGACCATCTCCGAGGCCAAGCGCGAGGCCGAGGAGCGCAACACTGTGGAGACCGCGGAGCTGCGACTGGCTCTGGGCTTCCAGGAGGGGTCGCGCAAAGCGGTTCCGGGCGCGGCCGGTGCGCTGAAGGATCTGGAGTCGCGGCAGAAGAAGCGCGCGACCCGGATGCAGCGCGACGCCCTGGACCTGGCGTTGGTGGACCTCGCGGCGTTCTACCGGGACGTGCTGGCGGTACAGCTCGGCGCGCTCGGCGGGGCGGGCGGCGACGTCACCGAGCCGATCCACGACGACCAGTACGCGGCCGTCCGCAAGGTCGCCGCGTCGGGGACGCCTGAGGCGACGCTGCGGCGGATCGAGGCGGTGCTGGCGTGCCGGAAGGCGGTGGAGCGGAACGTGGCACCGCTGCTCGCTGTGGAGGCTATGGCGGTGAGTCTCCGGTAGGGACGACAGTGTGTCCCTGGTAGAGGTTCGCTAAACGGGGCTATGGGCTATGGGCTATACGGCTACGCGCCACGGCCGCACGGCCGCCACAGGAGTCGCCTCGCGGCTGGCCCGTTCCCGGTGTTCCTTAGGGCTGATACCGCGCACTCTCTTGAAGGCTGCGCTCAACGCGAACGCACTGCCATACCCGACTTGTTCGGCCACTGACGCGATCGTCGCCGCGGGGTCACGCAGCAGGTCCGCGGACAGCGCGAGCCGCCAGTTCGCCAAGTAGGCCATCGGTGGCTCGCCCACCTCGGCCGTGAAGCGCCGGGCGAGGGCGGCGCGCGAGACGTGCGCGGCGTCGGCGAGGGCTGCGACGGTCCACGGGTGGGCGGGGTCGTCGTGGATCAGGCGCAGCGCCGTCCCGACCACCGGATCGTCCTGCGCGCGGTACCAGGCGGGGGTCTCCACGTCGGGACGTGCGAGCCAGGTCCGCAGCGCGACCACCGTCAGCAGGTCCAGCAGGCGGTCCAGGACGGCGTCCTGGCCGGGGGTGTCGCGGGCCACCTCGTCGGCCAGCAGCGGGATCAGCGGCGTGTCGCACTCGCCGTCGCGCAGCACCGCCAGCGGCGGGAGCGCGGCCAGCAGCGGCGCGCAGATCTCGCTGAGGACCTGATACGTGCCGGTGACCAGGACGGTGGCGCCGTCGGGGGCGTTGCCCCAACTGCGCGTGCCCAAGGAGCGGAGGTCGCCGAGTTCCTCGCCGTCGGGGGTGGTGCAGCGCTGGCCGGGGTGGATGACGGCCTGCGGCTCGGTGGCAGGGTCGTCGGCGAAGACGTACGGGTCCGGGCCGCGCAGGATCGCCAGGTCGCCCCGGTCCAGGCGGGTCGGCGCGGCGGTGTCCGGGACCACCCAGGCGGCCCCCGCGATCACGGCGACCAGGGTCAGCGGCGCCTGGTCCCGGACCCGCAGCGACCACGGCGGGGTGAGCAGCGACCGCAGCAGGAAGGCACCGTCGGCACGCGGTCCGTTGAGCAAGCCGGCTATGACGTCCATGCTTCGACTGTAGACGATCGCGTATGGATACGTGGAGTCTGGACCATTCTGAATCTCACGCGCGACGGCTGTACTTGAGTCATGAACACGAACGAGAACACGGACAGGAACACGGACAAGGGCCTGGTCCTCGTCCTCGGCGCGTCCGGGAAGACCGGCCGCCGGGTGGCCGACCGCCTGGAGGCCGCCGGCGTGGCGGTGCGGCGCGGCTCCCGCTCGGCGAGCCCGGCCTTCGACTGGGAGGACGCGGCGACGTGGCCCGCGGTGCTGAAGGGCGTCACGAGCGTCTACGTGTCCTTCTTCCCAGACCTGGCCGTGCCGGGGGCGCCCGAAGCGGTGGCGGCGTTCAGCGCGCAGGCCCGGCGGGCCGGGGTGCGGCGGGTCGTGCTGCTGTCGGGGCGCGGCGAGAAGGAGGCACAGCGGGCCGAGGAGGCCGTCGCGGCGTCGGGGTTGGAGTGGACGGTGGTGCGCTCCAGCTGGTTCGCGCAGAACTTCTCCGAGGGCGCTTTCCTGGAGTCGGTGCTGTCGGGCGAGGTCGTGCTGCCGGTCGGGGATGTCCGGGAGCCGTTCATCGACGTCGAGGACATCGCCGATGTCGCAGTCGCCGCACTCACCGGGGACGGGCACCTCGGGCAGGTCTACGAGGTGACCGGACCGCGCCTGCTGACGTTCGCGGAGGCGGTAAACGCTATAGCGGAGTCCTCAGGACGCGAGATCACGTTTACCTCGGTTCCGCTTGACGCGTTCACCGCGTACCTCACGGAGGCAGGCGAGGACCCGGCGGCGATCGAGATATTCACGTACCTCTTCACGGAGGTTCTGGACGGCCGCAACGCTTACGTGGCCGACGGAGTGGGTCGCGCTATTGGGAGACCGCCGCGGGACTTCACGGAGTACACACGCACCGCCGCCGAGAACGGAGTCTGGAAGTGAAGACGCGCATGAGCGGCAGCGGCATCCTGGCCGCCGCGACAGTCGTGACCGGGCTCATCGCCGGGGTCTACTACGCCTTCGCCTGCTCGGTGATGCTGGGGCTCGGTGCCTCCGGCGACCGGACGTTCATCGAGGCGATGCAGAACATCAACAAGAAGATCGAGAACCCGGTGTTCTTCCTGACCTTCTTCGGCGCCCTGGTCCTCCTGGCCTGGGCCCTGCGCACCTTCCGCCACGACCGCAAGCTGCGCCTGTGGATCGCCGCCGGACTCGCGCTCTACACCGTCGGCCTGCTGACCACGATGGCGGTCAACATCCCGCTGAACAACCAACTGGCCGGCGCCGGCGCGGCAGCGACGATCAAGGACCCCGCCGCCGTCCGCGCCCGGTTCGAGGACACGTGGAACGCGTGGAACATCGCGAGGGCGCTGCTCAGCACGGGCGCTGCCGCGTGCCTGGCGCGGGCGCTGCTGATAGCCGGCCGCCGCGACGAGGCGCCGCGGGCCGAGGCTCAGGTCCAGTCACAGATGTGGAGCGCTGTTTGACCGGCTGGAGGAGGTGGGCTGTGGGGACGGTCCTGTGGGATTCGCTAAGGGAATCCCACAGGACCGTTTCGCTATGCGTCAGCCTGTGCCCACGGATTCGGCCCACGCCGCCAAGGCTTCGAAGTCCTCGGTCACCAAACCGATCGCCGGGTCGATGCGACGCAGTAGCGCGGGGCCTTCATGACGGTCGCGAACCCAGTCGTGGTCCGCATCGGTGATGTCGTCGTCGATCCAGGCGAACGGACGGCCTGCCGCCCATGTGACGATCTCAGGTGTCTTCCAGCAGAGACCGCCGGCCGGAAAGACTCGCTCCTCAGGCCAAGTGATGACTGGCAGTTCGGGAAGCCCGAGGACCGGGCCTATGTATTCGTTCGCCTCCTGTTGCCAGGTGGTGGCCCAAACCAAGGTGAACGGCAGGGCTGCCAGTGCCGGGCCGTGGTCCGGATTGAGCCAGACCCGCAGCGGTTTGACCCGCTGGTCGGGGGCTCCCAACAGATCCAGCAAAGCTCTCCGCTCCTCGGCCCAGCTCGGCGGCAGTAGCCGGTGCGTCGTATAGCCCTCGGGACGGCGAGTCCGTTTGGCCGCATACGGATTCAACGGTCCATCCACATCGATCAACAGCATTGGCCGCATGCATCCGAACGCTATAGCGCTCCACGTACCGACGTCGCGCCGAAATTACGCGGCCGCGACGCAGAAGGGATGCCCCTCAGGGTCCGTGAGGACCGTCCAGCTGTCGCCGCCGGGCTGGAAGTCGGGCAGCTTCGCGCCGGCGGCCAGCAGGTCCTGGACGGCTTGGGCCTTGTCGGCGGTCTTGAAGTCCAGGTGGGCGTGCTTGGCGGGGTCGGGCCAGGAGGGGGCCTGGTAGTCGGGGATGTGCTGGAAGGCCAGGGTGACGGGGCCTTCGCCGACGTAGACGAAGGTGTCGTCGGTGTCGGTGATCGGCCAGCCGGTCGCGGTGCTGTAGAAGGCGGCGAGGGCTGCCGGGTCGGCGCTGTCGAACATGATCGTGGTGAGGGTCAGCGGTGCGTTCATGGTGATGAGGATGCGCTGTGGGGGTGGGCGTCGTATTGAAGATTCTTGCGGGGGCGGGGGTGTCGGTACCGGCGCGTAGCGTCGGCCGTGTGCAGACCGCCATGACGCTCGCAGCCCGGCCCGAGTTCTCGGTGCACAGGGTCGACTGCATGGGCGGGGGCGCCGGTTGGTCGGATGCCGAGGAGCACCGGGCGGCCCGGCTGGTGCTGATCCGCAAAGGGCGGTTCCGGCGCTGGACCAACGGAGTCGCGACCGATCTGGACCGCACCACCGCCTACATGACGGCGCCGGGTGAAGAGGAACGCTTCGCGCATCCGGCAGGCGGGGATGTCTGCACATCCGTGGGATTCTCTACAGATCTCTGGGGACGGCTTCCTATAGGAAGCCCCGTATATGTAGACGCCCGTATTGAGTTCACACATAGGCGGCTACTGGCTGCCGCCGCTACAGGAGATGCGGACTACGCGACTGCGGAAGAACTCCTAAAGCTCGTCGCGCTGGCTGCCGGTTACACATCGAAATCCGTGATCGGGGACGGCGTATTGGCGGCGGCCGCTCGTGAGGCCATCCTGGCCGATGTCCCACAGGCCGCGACGCTGTGCGGTCTGGCGGGTCTATTGGGGGTCTCGCCGTACAGGCTCAGCCGCGTCTTCTCCCGGGAGACCGGGGTTTCCTTGACGCGCTATCGCAATCGGGTCCGCGTCGGCCGCGCCATGGACCGCCTCGCCGACGGCGAGACGGCGCTCGCCGACCTCGCATACGACCTCGGGTTCGCCGACCAGGCACACCTGACACGGACGGTGCGCGAGCATGTCGGGCACACGCCGGTGGCCGTGCGGCGACTGCTGGCGAGCTGACAGGGCTCGCAGGCTGGCGGGCTGACAGGGCTGAGGCACTAAAGGCGAGAGGCGCTAAGGGCGCCCACGCAAAAGCCCCGCAGGATCGATCAATCCGGCGGGGCCGTATGCGCGCTCTTCACTTTGATCCCCCGATCAGCAGGAGGGCTTGCCTGCCTACACCCGCGCCGACTGCATCGGCGTCCGCACGCCGTGCCGGTTCAGCGGGACCGTCGCGACCTGGCCCTGGCGCAGCGGCTGCGCGCCGGGGGCGGTGGCGGGGGCCGGGACCGGGGTGCCCGGGGCCGCCGGCGACGAGGACGCGGCCGGGGCCGGGACCGGGAGCGAGCCGGCCGGGGCGCCCGGGCCCGCGGCGACCGTGGCGTGGACCGCCTCGGCCAGGAGCAGGCGGAGCTTCATCGTCTCGGCGAGCTTGGCCGGGTTGTCCTCCTGGCCGCCGTAGGGGACGTCGATGGTCTCGATGACGCACCGCGCCACCTCGTTGCCCGCCGCCTCGGCCAGGGTGCGGGTGAAGGTCGCCGCCGCGTCGTGGAACGGGCCCGGGTCCTCGACCGCCACGCGCATGCGCTCCAGGGACACCGCCAGCAGTTCGCGCTGGGGCGGGTGGATGCGGCGGGCGGCCAGCTCGGCCATCAGCGTGAGCAGGGCCGTGCGGACCTCGCCGAGCTCGGCGACCAGCTCCGGGGAGGATTCGTACTCCAGCTGCACGCTCAGGACCAGCGGGTCGAGCAGGTTCCACTCGGCCTTGGGGCGGACCGTGGTGCCGCGACCGTGGCGGATGCGCAGGACGCGCTTCTCCTCCAGGGCCTTGAGCGCCTCGCGCAGGATGGTGCGGCTGACCGCGAACTCGGCCGCGAGCGCCGCCTCCGGGGGCAGATCCGTGCCCGGTGGGAACTCGCCTTCCAGTATGCGCAGCAGCAGCCGCTCGACGACGGCGTTGGCGAGGCGGGCGGGCCGGATGACCCGGTGGACGTTCCATCCCTCGACATACATGCTGCTGGTGCTCCTCGATCGTGCTGCTGCGTCACTGGCCGCCGCGCTGCTGCCCGGCGTCCAGGCATCCGGTGTGATGTACCGACTTGCGCGCCAATGTACGAGCCGAGGTCTACTCAAGGCAGCTATCTGAGGGCTATTCCATCCTAAATGATGAATCCGCGCCCGGCTTGTCGGCGCGGTGGCGCCGCTTGCGCTTGATCAGCAGGAACAATGTCAGAGCCGCGATCGCCGGGAACCAGCGGTTCTTCTCGTAACGGCCGCTCCAGACCGCCGCCAACGGGTCCTCGGAAAGCGGATCGGCGATCTTCTCCGGCGCGGATTCCGTGCTTTTATTTGCCGGCTCCGCCGCGGGTTCGACCACTTCGGGCGTCTCGACTGCCTCGACGACATCAAGGGCTTCAGCTGATGCCGCCGGCTCGGTTACTTCGGCTACTTCGGTTACTTCGGCCGTCTCGACAACGACGACCGTCTCCACCGCCTGGACCGCAGAACCCTCATGCTCCGCGTCCCGGTAGTCGGCGGCCAGCGCCTCGATCCACTCCGTGCCCAGCGCGGCGACAGCACCGTGCCAGTCCTCCCGCGTGAACTCCAGGGCCCGCCCGGTCAGCTCCAGCTCCGGCACCACGGAGATCAGGGTCCGTTCACCGGCGTCCCCGGCCGGCGCCAGCGTGACCCGCAGATACCCGGCGAGCGCGCCGCTGCCCCGCGCCTGCGCGGCGTCGACGGCGATGTCCAGCGTGCCCTTGTGTGCTTCGGCACCCGCTATGCAGGCGGTGCCCCGGTAGGTGATGGTGGCCCCGGCTCCGCCGGAGCCCACCCGGAGCTTCAAGCGGCCGGCGACGACGTCCCCGGCGACCCCCTCGGGCCCGTCGGCCGGCGGCACCGCGTGGACCGCGTCCACGACCAGCCCGGGCACGGCGCGCGCCATCTTCTCGGGATCGGTGAACGCCAGCCACATAGTCCGGTGCCGCACTGGCACCTCGACCTCGAACGCCATCGCGTACCCACCCCCTCGCCGGGAAGTCACCCGCGCGTCCGCCATCGTGCGGAGCGCGTGCCTGGTGGCACGTTACCAGCGCTTGGACATCCCGCGGCTGACCTTGGTGACCAGATTCCGGGGGACGAGCTTGGCCACGGCGGTGATCGCCTTGTACTGCACGCTCGGCACGCTCACCGGCAGACCCCGCCGCAGGTCGCGCAGCGCGCCCTCGACGATCTCGTCGGCCTCCAGCCACATCCACCCCGGGATGTCGCCGGTGTCCATGCCGCCGCGCTCGTGGAACTCGGTGTGGGTGAACCCCGGGCAGACCGCGACCACCCGCACGCCGGTCCCGTACACCTCGGCGGCGACGGACTCGCTGAAGTTCGTGACCCAGGCCTTGGCCGAGCTGTACGTGCCGCGCGGGACGAAGCCGGCGACCGAGGAGACGTTGATGATCGCGCCCTTGCCGCGCTCGATCATGCCCGGCAGCGCCGCGCGGGTCAGCCGCAGCACGGCGCGCACCAGCACGTCGAGCAGCGCCTCCTCGTCCTCGACGGGATGCGCGAGGAAGGCGCTGGCCAGACCGAAGCCGGCGTTGTTGACCAGGACGTCGACGCCGCGCAGCGGGTCGGCCAGGCGGTCCTCGACCACCGCGCGACCCTCCACCGTGGCCAGGTCCGCGGGGATGATCTCGACCTTGCCTGCCCCCAGCAGACTGAGCTCGGCGGCGGCGTTTTCCAGGCGCTCGACGTTCCGGGCCACGAGCACCAGGTCATAGCGGGCCGCCGCGAAACGGCGGGCGAACGCGGCACCGATGCCGGCCGTCGCCCCGGTAATCAAGGCCGTCGTCATGGCCTCAAGCCTGGCATGCCCCCTCCGGCGCCACCAGAGGGGGGTGCCAGGTACAGGACCGTCCTGGTGGCGACCACGTCACCGCCTCCCCCGGCGTGCGGGTAGGTGTGCCACGTGCGCCACAGCACGCCGTGCAGCCGGGACGGCAGCGGTTCCACGACGACCGCGGTGACGGCGTCGGGGTTCGCGGGGAACACCGCGACGGTGGCGTCGGGCAGGGTGCCGGCGTAGTCGCGCAGGGCGCTGGCCCACGCCGGGAAGTGCCCGGAGTCCACCGTGCGGACCTCACAGCGGACCTCGTAGTGGTAGCCGTCGTCGAGTTCGCGCTCTACGGCTATCGGCAGCGGGCCCGCGGCGTCGCGGCAGGCGACGGTCTCGCGGCAGACGAGGCGGGCGGGCTCGGCGTCGGGGTCCGCGGTGCGCACCAGGATCTGATGCGAGGCGCCGAGGATGCGGACCTCCACGTCGAGGCCGCCGACCGGATGCCGGCGGCTGTGCAGGGCGGGCTGGTCTGGGGCCTCCAGGGACCACGACAGCTCCGAGGCACGGACGTCCCTATAGGGGACCGATAAGGGAGCGATCACGCATGGTGAACGAGCCGGCCGGTGCCCGGGTCACGAAGAAAGCGTATGGTCCGACGATTCGATGAATGGATCCCGACGGGGCGTCCGGCGGTGCGGCCGGATCAGCGGCGGCCTCGGCCCCGGCCGTTGTCCCTGCCGCCGTCGCGACCGCCGTCACGTCCCGCGTCCCGGCCCGCGTCGCGCGCCTTGCCCTTGTGCTCCCGGCCGCCCTCATCGTGCCCGACCTGGCGTCCGCGCTCGGTCTCCCGGTGGATCACCGCCTTGCGGCGGCCGACCATCGGCAGGCCCACCATGCCGAGTCCGGCCCCGGCCAGGCAGGTGTAGAGCCACCAGCCGTGCCCGTCGGAGATCAGGGTTTTACGAAAAGGCAACAAAATGAGGAAAGCAGCAGCCCACAGGCCGATGCCGATCCAGATAACCTTTGCCTCGTTGATCTGCATCGGCTCCAGTTTGGGCCGGCCGGCGCGGCCTTTCGGGGCGGTGCGCCCGGAGGTGTCACGCTCCGGCGTGCCCTCCGGTTCGTCCGCTCTGCGCCTGCGGCCCTGGGTTGTCATGTGGACAGGATATCGGCGGTACAGATCACCGGAGGAGTGGGAGCTTGTCAGTTCAGACGGGAGGCGCAGGCGGTCCCGGCGGGGTGGGCGTCCTGGAACGCGTTTTCAAGGTGCAGGAGCGCGGTTCGTCCTACGTCCGCGAGGTCCGGGGCGGGCTGGCCACGTTCTTCACCATGGCCTACATCCTGGTGCTCAACCCGATCATCCTGGGCGGCGCGAAGGACAAGTACGGCCACGTCCTGAGCCACACCCAGCTGGTCACCTCCACCGCGGTGGTGGCCGGCGTGATGACGGTGATCATGGGCGTCGGCGGGAACCTGCCGCTGGCCATCGCCGCGGGCCTGGGGCTGAACGGCGTCGTGGCCTTCACCCTGGCCCCGACCATGTCCTGGCCGGACGCGATGGGCCTGGTGGTGCTGGAGGGGCTGGGCATCTGCCTGCTGGTGGTCACCGGGCTGCGGCAGAAGATCATGGACGCGATCCCGCTGGCCATGAAAAAGGCGATCGGCGTCGGCATCGGCCTGTTCATCGCCTTCATCGGCCTGGTCGACGCCGGCTTCGTCGGCAAGGGCTCCGGCACCCCGGTGACCCTGGGCGTCGGCGGCACGCTCAAGGGCTGGCCGATGTTCGTGTTCTGCTTCGGCCTGCTGTTGACCCTGAGCCTGCTGGTGCGGCGGGTCCCCGGCGGCCTGCTGATCTCGATCGTCAGCACCACGGTGCTGGCCATCGTGGTGAACGAGATCGCCACGGTCCCGGACGCAGCCTGGGGCACCATCGTCCCGAAGGTCCCGCACGGCGTGGTCGCGCACCCGGACTTCGGGCTGCTCGGCAAGTTCAGCCTCTTCGGCGGCTTCCACGACGCCGGCGTGATGACCGCGATCGTGTTCGTCTTCACGCTGATCCTGGCCGACTTCTTCGACGCGATGGGCACCATCATCGGCATCAGCGGCGAGGCCGGCCTGCTCGACGAGAACGGCCGGCTGCCCAACATCGGCCGGGTGCTGTTCATCGACGGCCTGGCCGCCTCGGCCGGCGGCGCGGGCTCGGCGTCGTCCAACACCTGCTTCGTGGAGTCCGCGGCCGGCGTCGGCGAGGGCGCGCGCACCGGGCTGGCGAACATCATCACCGGCGTGCTGCTGTTCCTGGCCGCGTTCCTGACCCCGGTGCTGACCATCGTGCCGTCGCAGGCCGCGGCGCCGGCGCTGGTCGCGGTCGGGTTCCTGATGATGACGCAGGCCAAGGACATCAACTGGGACGACTGGGAGATCGCGGTCCCGGCGTTCCTGACCATCGCGCTGATGCCGTTCACGTACAGCATCACCAACGGGATCGGGGCCGGATTCATCATGTTCTGCGTGCTGAAGGTGGTGCTCGGCAAGGCCCGGGATGTCAACTGGCTGATGTGGGTGGTGGCGGCGTTCTTCGTGGTGTACTTCGCGCTGGATCCGATCAAGCAGGCGCTGGGGATCGAGTAACGGCCGGGGTGGGGCAGGGGCTCGGTCGAGGCCCTGCCCGCCGGCTCAGTCCTCCTTGAACGTCTCCACGATGTCGGTGAAGTCGATCGTCGCCGCGAAAGGCCGCTCGATGACCAGTCGGTCCCGCTGAGTGCCGACGAGGCGATAGACCTTGTCCGGGCCGAGCTCATGGACGTACACCACGACGTGGCCCTCGTCATCTTCCACACGCCAGAAGCCGGGGACACCCGCAGCCGCATAGAGCTGCGGCTTGCGTTCACGATCGCGGATCTCCGACTCGTGGGACACGACCTCGACCGCCACCAGGACTTCCTCGAACGGCACGTCTGTCTGAAGCCGGCTCCGAACGGCGCTCTTCGTCGTGATCGTCAGATCGGGTTCTGGCCGCTGCCTGCGCCCCAGCGTCGTGGTCATTTCCCGGAACACGAAGAACTCGGGCGGCGCCTGACGCCGCAGCTCGGACGACATCCAGTCGATGACTGTCATGTGAAACAGGTTCTGGGCGCTCACGAATACCAGGCTTCCGTCGATCAGCTCGGTGTGCGGAGGCAGATCGGGGATCCGGTCGAGGTCATCGGCCGTGAAGCCGTCCTCGGGAGGGTCGGCAAGCCACTCAGGCAGCCGCGGTGCGGTCATAAGCACAGGATACCTCCGGTAACAGATGGTTGTTCTGCCAAAACCCAGTGTGCACAAACCATCGAACCGCCACGCCGATAACAGCAGCATTCACTCATTCAGCCCATTGCCATACCGCTGACGAGCACGCGCCCTACCGCCCCCGCGCCTTCACCAGCCCCGTCTCGTAGGACAGCACCACCGCCTGCACCCGGTCGCGCAGCCCGAGCTTCATCAGGATCCGCCCGACGTGGGTCTTGACTGTGGCCTCGGACAGGAACAGCTTCGAGGCGATCTCCGCGTTCGACATCCCCTGCGCGACCAACAGCAGCACCTCGTGCTCGCGGTCGGTCAGGACGTTCAGTTCCGGGGGCGCGGGCTCGCTCTCGGAGGGCAGCATCGGGGCGAACTTGTCGAGCAGGCGGCGGGTGGTCGAGGGGGCGACCACGGCCTCGCCGCTGTGGACCGCGCGGATGGCGGCCAGCAGGTCCGGGGGCGGGACGTCCTTCAGCAGGAAGCCGCTGGCCCCCGCCTTGAGCGCGGTGAAGGCGTACTCGTCGAGGTCGAAGGTGGTGAGCATCAGGACCCGCGGGCGCTCGCCGCGCACCACGATCTCGCGGGTGGCGGCGACGCCGTCCAGGCGGGGCATGCGGACGTCCATCAGGACCACGTCGGCCGGCAGCGTGGCCAGCAGGTCCAGGGCCGCCTGGCCGTCGCCGGCCTCGCCGACCACCGCCATGTCGGGCTGGCTGTTCAGGACCATGCGGAAGCCGGTGCGCAGCAGTTCCTGGTCGTCGACCAGGACGATGCGGACGGGGGCGGCGGATTCGGCGCCGCCGGCCGGTCCGGTCGATCCGGCCGATCCGGTCGGTTCCGGCGTGCTCTGGCTCAACGTCACGACTCCAGGGACTCGGGCTGCAATTCACTCGGGTCGGCGGGCTCCGGGCCGGCGAAGGGCAGGATCGCCTCCACAGCGTAGCCGCCGGAGACGTGCGGGCCGGTGACGAGCGTGCCGCCGAAGACCGAGACCCGCTCGCGCATGCCCACCAGGCCGTGGCCCAGGCCGTCGCCGGGGGCCTCGGCGCCGCGGCCGTTGTCGACGATGCGCAGGACCAGGCAGTCGTCGGTGTACATCAGCGCCACCGAGGCCTTCACCTGCGGGCCGCCGTGCTTGCGGGTGTTGGTCAGCGACTCCTGCACGATCCGGTACACCGCCAGCGCCAGGCCGGTCGGCATCTCCCGCGGCACCCCCTCGACGGTCAGCGACACCGGCAGCCCGGTGGAGCGCACCTGCTCCAGCAGGTCGCCGAGCTGCTCGATGCCGGGCTGCGGAACGTAGGTGCCGGCGTCGTCGGCCGAGCGCAGCACGCCGAGCATGCGGCGCATCTCGGTCAGCGCGGTGCGGCCGGTCTGGGAGATCGCCAGCAGCGCCTTGCGGGCCGCCTCCGGGTCCTGGTCCAGGGCGTAGGTGGCGCCGTCGGCCTGGACCACCATGACCGAGACGTTGTGCGCGACCACGTCGTGCAGCTCGCGGGCGATGCGGGCGCGCTCGGCGGCCGCGGCGATCTGGGCCTGCGCGTCGCGCTCGCGCTCCAGCCGCTGCGCGCGGTCCTCCAGGCGCACGTAGTACTCCCGGCGGTAGCGCATGGAGTCGCCGCCGACCCAGGCCAGGCCGACCAGGCCGGCGATGAAGACCGCCACGAACAGGAAGGTGACCCAGTTGAAGTGCCCGTCGGTGGTGTATCCCGGCTGGCCCTGGTAGCACAGGCGCTGTTCGGCGGGCTTGGTGACGTGGTCGCACTGGGCCTGGTCGTCGAACATGTGCAGCAGCTGGAACTGGATCAGCGCGCCGACGTAGGTCAGCCCCATCGCCGGGATCGACCAGCGGCGCTGGCAGTAGGCGGCGACCGTGTAGAGGTAGATCAGGAAGGCCATGTCGGCGGCGTTGAAGGACGCCGTCCCCAGGAAGAAGCTGAGGAAGCCCGCCACCGCGGCCACCGTGAACGTGCCGCGCGGCCACCGGCGCCGGAAGATGAGCGGGATCGTCGCGGCGATCACCAGCGGCACGACCAGCCACCTCTTCATCCCGCCGGGATGGCTCGAGGCGGCCAGCGAGGCCAGGCCGATCAGCAGCAGGATGACAGCCGGGATGCTGTCGATCAGCTTCGGATGGCGCTGGATCCAGGCGTAGACGCGAGACACGCTTTCAGCGTAGGTGCGCGTTCCGGCTCCGGACATGGCGCCGCGGGATGATCCGCCGGTCATCCTCAGGTCGCACGACCTGGGCGGTAGCGTGGCGGCCGTGACGGAATGGGTGACGTGGCGCACGGCGATGGAGCGGGCCCTGTACGGCCCCGACGGGTTCTACCGCAGGCCGGGCGCCGGACCCGCGGCCCACTTCCGGACCTCGGCGCACAACCCGGTGTTCGCCGAGGCCGTGGCCCGGCTGCTACTGCGGGTGGACGAGCGGCTCGGCAGTCCGGAGCGGCTGGACTTCGTGGACATGGCGGCCGGACGCGGCGAGCTGGCGGCCGGGGTGGTGCGGTGGCTGGCGGCCGAGGCACCGGAGGCCGCCGGACGGCTGCGGACGGTGGCGGTGGACCTCGGGCCGCGCCCGGAGGGGCTGCCGGAGGCGGTGGAGTGGACGACGGAGGCGCCGAGCAACGTGGTCGGGCTGCTGTTCGCGAACGAGTGGCTGGACAACGTGGTGTGCGACGTCGCGGAGGTGGGAGCGGACGGGGACGCGCGGATCGTGGAGGTGGAAGTGGAGGTGGAAGTGGGGGCCGGGTCGGAGGCGGGGATCGGACAGGAGCGGCTGGGAGCGGCGCCGGATGCCGAGCAGCGGGAGTGGCTGGCCCGGTGGTGGCCGATGGACCGGACCCCCGGCACGCGCGCCGAGATCGGCCTGGACCGCGACGCCGCCTGGCGCGCGGCGGTGGCCCGGCTCGAGCGCGGCGTGGCGGTGGCCGTCGACTACTCGCACACCGCCGCCGACCGTCCGCGCTTCGGCACCCTGACCGGCTACCGCGACGGCCACCAGGTGCCGGCGGTGCCGGACGGCTCCTGCGACATCACCGCCCACGTCGCCCTGGACGCGTGCGCGGCGGCGCTGGATCCGGGGGTGCAGACCCTGCTGACCACGCAGCGCGACTTCCTGCGGGACCTGGGTGTCTCCGGCGCGCGCCCCGATCTCGCGCTCGCCTCGTCCGATCCGCTCGGGTACCTGCGCGGGCTGAGCCGGGCCTCGGCCGCCGCCGAGCTCACCGACCCGGCCGGGCTCGGCGCGTTCGGCTGGCTGGTGGCCTTCTCAAGCTGCTGAATCGCTCCTAGGCTGCGGCCACGGGAGGTGACCCGCGTGACGCAGGAGGAACCGGCGAACGTCTGGACCTTGAGCCCGGAAGCCTCGCTGGCCGCCGGGTTCCTGGACCCGCCCGAGCCCGAGCCGCTGCGGCCCCGCGATCCGGAGCGGGTCGGCGGGTACACGCTCGTCGGGCGGCTCGGCGTCGGCGGGATGGGCGTGGCGTATCTGGCGCGCGACGCGGGCGGCCGCGAGGTGGCGCTGAAGGTGGTGCACGCCGGCCTCGCCGAGCACGAGGAGTTCCGCGCCCGCTTCATCCGCGAGGTGGCCGCGGCCCGCCGCGTCCCGGGCCGGCACACCGCGCGCGTGCTCGACGCCGACGTGCTCGCCGATCCGCCGTGGCTGGCGACGGAGTACTTCCGCTGCTGGACCCTGGCGCAGCAGGTGCCCCGCTTCGGGCCGCTCGCCGCCGAGAACGCCGGCACCCTGATCGCCCGGCTCGCCGAGGCGCTGGCCGCGATGCACGCCGCGGGCCTGGTCCACCGCGACCTGAAGCCCTCGAACATCCTGCTGGCCCCGGACGGCCCGCGCGTCATCGACTTCGGCATCGCCCGCGCCGCCGACCTGGCCTCCCTGACCACCACCGGCCGCCTGCCCGGCACCCCCGGCTACATGGCGCCGGAGCAGATCGAGGGAGGCCCGACCGGGCCGCCGGCGGACGTCTTCGCCCTCGGCGCGAACCTGGTCTACGCGACGACCGGCACGAGCCCCTTCTGGGACGGGTCGCCCGCGACGCTGATGTACCGCACGGTGCACGCCGAGCCCGACCTCGGCACGATGCCGGAAGCGCTGCGGGCGGTGACGCTGCGGTGTTTGGCGAAGGAAGCCGGAGAGAGGCCGACGGCGGCGGAGGTGGCAGCGGAGTTCGGGGTGGAGGCAGCCGCGCCCATCGTCATCGGCGGTCCGACCGCGATCGAGGACACCGACGCCGGCACTGGCACTGGCACTGGCACCAGCGACAGCGGCAGCGACAGCGACAGCGGCGGCAGCAGCAGCAGTACCAACACCGGTGCCATCAACCGGGCCGAAACCGAGCGCATCGTCATCTCCGGCGCGACCGCTGTTCCCGGTGGCGATCCGGGCGCTGATTCCGGCCAGAAAGTCGATTTCCCGCCACACCATCGGCGACTTGTCATCGCGACAGCAGCCGGAGGCCTGGTCGCCGCCGTGGCGGTCGCCCTGGCCCTGGCGACCAACGGCGGCTCGACCGCGTCTCCCCCGCCACCCGCCGCCCGCACCTCCCGGTCGCAGGCTTCGATCACCCCGCAGAATCAGCCCTCATCCCGGTCCGCGGCCGCCATCCCCGGCCAGCCCCCGCCGCTTCCGCACGCGCTCGTCGGCTACTCCGGGCGGCTCCTCGGCCAGAACCTCGCCTGGTTCCAGAGCTTGCGCATCCCCGCCTCGTCCGCGCCCTGGACCGGGGGCGGCCTCTGGTCGGCGATCGCAGGGCCCGGATGTCCGAGCGGCGCCGGCCACGCCCTGTCCGCGTCCGCCGGCTGGTCCGCCGATCCGGCCGGCGGTGGTGCCGCCCTCGCGTCCTGCGGCGGAGGCGACCTCGTCGCCTCGACGGTGGCTCCCGGGGAGCCTCCGACCGCCCACGTCACCTGGACCTTCACCCCGGGCTCGGCCGTCTCCGCCTGTGCTCTGTTCGCCTACAACGCGACCGGCCCCGCCAACCTCGCGTTCGGCGACTACGCCCTCGCCGGTCGCGCGGGCCAGTTCCCCATGTCAGGGGCCTCGCACGCCGGGGAATGGGTCGAGCTCGGGATCGCGGCGCCCGCCAACGACGGCACCGTCACCGTCGGCGTGGCCAACGACCAGGCCGTCGACGCGCAGCGTCCGCCGGGCTCGACCGTCACCGCCGCACAGGTCGTCGCGGTCTGTGGCGGGCCGCCCGCGTGAGGCCTGCGCGCCTCGGCACGGCAGGCCACGCCGGCGGGCCGGCCGCCACCGTCGCAGTGTCCGCATAACGCCTCGACAACGATCCGCGCGCCCGGGTTTCGCCACCCGCGTTTGGGATAGAGCGTCCGATTGCGCCCCGACTTTGTCAGACCCGCTCGCTAGAATGTGTGTATGACAGCATTCTTCAGCAAGAAGGATCTGGAGCGGCTGGCCGGGCCGCGCGCCTATCAGCGGGGGGTCGCCTCCGTCCCGGCCGTCGACAGTCTCGGGACCTCGGGGGCGGAGATCACCGCGACCGTCTACGGGTCGGAGCCGTGGCAGGTGCGGCTGGACCGGCGGCCGGCCGGGCTGGACTTCTCCTGCGACTGCCCGCGCGGGATGACGGGGGACTTCTGCCGGCACTGTGTCGCGGTCGGGCTCGTGTACCTGGACGGGCCGGTCACGAAGACCCGCAGCGCGGAGGTCGCCGCCGCGCAGCGGGAGATCGCGGGGCTGCGGCGGCTGCTGGGGATCCTGGACCGCGAGGACCTGATCGGCCTGCTGCTGGACTGCGCGCACGACGACCACGACCTGCGGCGCCACCTCGCCGCCCGGGTCGACGAACTGGTCACCCCGGGGGCCGACGTCAACGACACCGAGCTGCGCCTGGCGGACGTGCGCGCACTGACCGATCCGGCGAGCGCCATCGCCGTCTACAAGAAGCACATCGAGGCGCGGATAGCGGCGCGCAACCGCCGCGACTACGCCGAGGCCGCGCGCTACCTGCAGCACCTGAAGGCGGCGTACCAGCGGCTGCACCGCAAGTCCGAGGCCGTGGCCTACATCGAGGGCCTGCGCTCGGCCCACGCGCGCAAGCACAACCTCATGGAGGAACTGGCCAAGCGCGGCCTGTAGCGAGGGGACACAGGCCGGTAGGGGAACCACAGGCCGGCAGGGAGAAACACAGACGACCGGCGGCTGCCATGGGGCGGTGGCCGCCGGTCCGGGGGGGGGCGGGGGGGGGGGCCCCCCCCCCCCCCCCCCCCCCCCCCCCCCCCGGGCCCCCCCCCAAAGGGGGGCGGGGCCCGGCCCCGCCCCGCCCCCGGGGGGGC